>CANNAV010000008.1 GCA_947502585.1 uncultured Pseudovibrio sp. | reverse complement strand
TAAACACCCCGAGCCTACAGCTCAGGGGAAGCAACGCCACCCTAAAGCAAAGTTTCAACAAACACCGGGACATTCCCCAGTTCATCGGTCCTTGACAGTTACATCAGTAAAAACAGCTTTTACTGTCGGTACATTCGCAATTGTCGCCGTGTGATACCCTGCAAACCTGGGCCCTTCCCTCAAACCACGCGCTCATGTCTGAAGTTCGGTGCACCGGAACACCAGATAGATGCGTTACCTCTCCTGACAACCGATCCGCCCACAGACCGTTGTGTGGGCATGTCTCTCAGACCAGGAGAGGTAACCGGAAGGGAATAAGTGTTTATCCCTCACGGCATAAACAATACGCCCTAATGCATCCGGCCCCCGTCAGGCACCTTGCTGTCTGGATGGAGCAGAACGATATCACCGTTCTCATCAGCCAGCCCAAGTGTCAGAACTTCAGACATAAATGGCCCGATCTGGCGCGGTGGGAAATTCACAACAGCAATCACCTGACGACCAACAAGTGCCTCAGCTGAATAATGAGCAGTGATCTGGGCAGACGTTTTCTTCACACCAATATCATCACCAAAATCAATCTTAAGTTTGTAGGCCGACTTACGGGCCTCAGGAAAATCAACCGCTTCAATAACTGTGCCTACACGCACGTCTACATTTAAAAATTCATCAATACCGATGGTTTTAATATCTTCTTTCTGCCTCATATTCTTCTCAGCAACTCACATCAGGAGCTGGCTTCAGCCCCACTATTTGCACCTTCAGGTGACGGTGAACTCTTACCAGCCGGGCGGGAAGGTCTCTGACACAAACGTCCCAGTCCTTCAATAAAAGGCGCGGCCACTTTTTTGGCACGGCAAGCACGGCCCATCCACCTTTCGCCATCTGCTAGCATGTTATCAACGGCAACCATAACCTTTGGATGCCCCGGCGCGTCATCCTCAAGCCAGACACGAACCAGGCGCTCAAACCCCAGAGCCAGTGCATTGGACAAACCGACACTGCGCAAACCAAACTCTTCAATGCCAGCGGCCACCAGCATCCATTTCATGGAGCGTGTCACCAGCTTATGCATATGCAGGGCCAAAGCTGGATCCTTCCCCACTGTTTTGCGTAGGTTTCGTATAGCCTCTCTATGCGGTTCCATAAGATCAAGTCGGCACATAAGAACGTCAAACAACCGATCACGCCGCCTCTCATCCATCAGATCAGGATCTCGCTCTTTCAGAACTCTCTTGTCAATGTCCTGCATAAAGGCCGCAAGCAGATCCAGCTTCCCGTTGCAACACGTGCGCACCACCTCAATCTTCACACCAGCATTGTCTGCGATGGCCGCATAAGTGATCTCTTCAATACGGTGTGTTTCCAGCAACTCAATAAAACTTGCGGTTACTTTCTGATGGGTCTTTTCGGTGGGCATGGCACGCTCCTGTATGGCCAACACTCCAGAGCGCGTTCCGTTTGGTTGGCTACAATCAAACCCTAAGAATTCGCTCCACTATAGAAGTCAGAGTGCGGAGCGTGAATATAAATGACGCAACGTGCTCTGACTACGCATCAACACTTGATCATACACACAGGAGCAGCGCAGATACAAAGAAAAAGACTTAGCCCGGTAACCAGGGCTTTACTGCAATATCAAGCAATTTTGGAATCTGGTCAAAGCGTATCTGCGAAAAGTACAGCCCCAGTCGTCGACGGGCAGCACTCATTGTTTCAAACAGAGAGCTCATCAATACTTTCTACTCTTCCAGAACCTCAACTGTGACAAATCCTGCGGTATAATACCCCGCCCGACCTGAAAAGGCGTATTCGGGATCACATCACAACAGGATGCACAGCGCCAAACGTATTTTTAGAGCGCCTCATTGTTGTCCCGGCTGCCACCGAAAGCATAAGACCGCCCCCATCTGCAACATCAGTGAGCGCTGGCAACAAAGCTTCCATCATCTGCGGTTTGATAGCCAACGGCTACACACCGGCCACAACACCTTCTGGCACGCTCCTGTATCAGGTGAGGCTGTTTGCTGTGATGGTTTCAAGTGTCCGGAAGGCGGGTTGAGGTCAACAATCACAACATGCTCAGGCGCCATGCCCTGCTTCATCCAGCAAGTATAGCACCACCTTTTTTCCTGCTCCAACCAGAACAAGCGGGCGTTCATTCGTTGGTTTCACGCATCACCGACAGTTTCAAACATCACAGCTTCCATCGCTTCCTGCGCCGTTTTGCCAGCCCAGACGACAAACTGGAACGATTGATAATACCGTTCACATGAATCAAGAGAGTTAGAGAAAAGAACTTCTATCTGAGATGAATTGGCTTCTGCGCCACCAGCCAGCAAAAGTGACTGACGGAACATAACAACACCTTCACGGCCCCAGATATCAAAATGACCCATCCACTGCTGCTCATTAATGAGAGCAAGCAGGCGAACAATCTCATCTTTTCTGGGAGCTGGAACCTTCAGGTCGAACGCACTTGCCATATGCAGTGCTTCCAACTCTTCCATCCATGAAAAGGTTACATGGTAATCACACCAGGTTCCTGTAACCGAAATGGAAATCTCGTCATCACCAAGTCGTTCAAAGGACCAGTCATTACCGGCTGCGAGGTTTTCGATGGTATCAACCGGATTCAGGGGGCGTTCCGTGCCATACTCAATAAGGCTCATTTCCGGTCCTCTTTCCGTTTGAGGAATAGTTTGTCTACCCACTCCGGTCGGACGCGGGTTGAGTGATCCGGGACCAGACACTTACGTGCTCTTGGACAGAAGCATGCACTACAAAGGAAGTTCCCTGAGGAACTGTTGATGCAGGACATCGAATCCCTTTTTTGCCAATATACCGATAGATTTGGACTTTCCCCTATAGGGGGAATAGACAAATCATTGCGAAAAGTGTGGACGACTCAAAGCCGCCCACAGCATATTCACATGTAATTTTCAGCCAAATCTAGGTCTTGTCTTCTGGCGCAACTTTTTCATCTGGATCCACGAGACGTTTTTCTGCTGCCGAAAGACGCTCTTCAAGCTTTTCGACTTCATCAAGCGCTTTGATCGCCATGTCCTTGACTGTGTCAAACTCATCTCGCGAAACCAGATCCATATCCGACATGAAACGCTCGATCTGCGCCCGGAATGCGGTTTCTACTTCCCGCTTGGCGCCCTGCGCAACACCAGCGGCATCGGTCATCAGCTTTGCAAACTCGTCGAACATGCGATTTGGAGACTGGCTCATGGCGTCCTCTTTAAATTTAACTCTCACAAACAAGTATTGGTCCGGGCCATCAGTTTCAAGCGCTGAGAGTTGATTTACACCTGGGACCCTGAAGAACCTGTCAGTAAGATGCCGAAAGCTTGTGTTGAACACCTGCTATAAACCACTTGACCAGGCCCTTCACTTATCGGAATGCTCCTTCAGTTAATAACCGAAGGATCTCCTATGCCGCTCTTTGCCATCCCTTTTCCGATGATTGATCCGGTTCTGATCGAATTCGGACCTCTTGCCATTCGTTGGTATGCACTAGCATATATTGCCGGAATTCTTCTTGCGTGGCGCTACATGATCGTAACCGTTCGCAACACACCGCTCTGGAACGCGACACCTCATCCAACCGCTTCAGATATCGACGACTTCGTCATTTGGGCAACGCTCGGAATTGTACTGGGCGGTCGCCTAGGCTACATCCTGTTCTACAATCTGCCCTATTACCTCGCCAATCCGGCAGATATCCTAGCCGTTTGGGAGGGAGGCATGGCCTTTCACGGTGGGTTGCTGGGCATGACCGTTGTGCTGATCATCTATTCCGGAACACGCGGCCTGAACGTCTGGACAATGTTCGATCTGGCCGCGATCGCCGCTCCGGTTGGCCTCTTTTTTGGACGCATCGCCAACTTCATCAACTCAGAGCTATGGGGGCGCCCGACAGACGTTGCATGGGCCGTTGTCTTCCCGAACGGCGGACCAGAACCAAGACACCCAAGCCAGCTTTATGAGGCAGCACTTGAAGGGGTACTTCTGTTCTTCGTGCTGCGCCTGTTGTCCCACCGCTTCAAACTGCTGCAAAAACCTGGTGTTCTCGCAGGCAGCTTCGTTATCGGTTATGGTCTGGCCCGCATCTTTGTGGAGTTCTACCGAGTGCCAGATGCACAGATCGGCTACCTTGCAGGTTTCTTCACCATGGGAATGCTGCTGAGCCTGCCAATGGTTCTGATCGGCGTAGCAGTCTTGATCTGGGCACTCAAAAAAACACCGGAAACAAAGAAGTAAGATGACCAGTTCCGCGTCCACACCTCTTCAGGAAAAAATAAAAAAACACATCGCGAACCATGGTCCAATAGCCCTAGCCGAATACATGAGCATGTGTCTGTCTGATCCTGAGCATGGCTATTACATGCACCATCAGCCCTTCGGAACGAAAGGTGACTTCACCACTGCGCCAGAGATCTCACAGCTTTTCGGCGAACTGGTTGGTGCCTGGCTTATACATCAAGGGCTTTCCCAGGATTTGAAAGGCCCGGTTCACCTGGTAGAAATGGGTCCGGGCCGCGGCACCTTAATGAAAGACATCCTGCGCGTTGTCTCGTTGCGCCCGCAGCTGCTCGCAAACCTGCAAATCCATCTGGTCGAAACCAGTCCATCTCTGCGCAAAGTACAGCGCAAGCTGCTCAAAGCCTACACCATCAAGTGGCACGACACACTGGAGACCGTCCCGGATGGCCCAACTCTGCTCGTTGCCAATGAACTGTTTGACGCCCTCCCGATCAGTCAATACCAACTCACTGAACACGGATGGCGTGAACGCTGTGTTGGACTGGATAATGACGGCAACCTCACATTTGGTATCGGTCCAGGCACTCTGTCTCCAGCCGATGTCGCCAAAGTCGGCTTGCAGGCACAGGTGGGCGACACTCTGGAGCTGTCTCCGGCCTCAACCGCAGTTGCCTCACAAATCGGCCAGCGCTTCAAAGCGAACGGCGGAGCCGCGCTGCTCATAGACTACGGATATGCCAGGACTGCCACAGGCAACACCTTTCAGGCCCTCAGAAAGCATGAGTACGTCTCCACACTGGAGCATTGCGGCGAAGCGGACTTAACCGCCCATGTCAATTTCCAGGCACTCGCCATCGCAGCCACAACTGAAGGCGCACACGCACACGGCCCAATCGGTCAGGGAGAATTTCTGCTCGGTCTTGGGCTGCTGGAACGCGCCGGACAGCTTGGGAGGGGCAAATCCACGCCGGATCAGGACCAGATCCGCAAAGATGTGGAGCGCCTCGCTGCCGATGACCAGATGGGCATGCTCTTCAAAGTCCTCTGCATCACCAACAGCTCAGAAAAACCAATTCCATTTCAGGACTGAAACCACTGCAACGGGAAAAGCCAATGATCAAAGTGCCAGAGCTTGAAGCAATGCAACGCCTTTCACATGGCTTCTTTACCCGCGAAGGAGGCGTTTCCACCGGCATTTACAAAGGCCTCAACGTCGGCCTGGGCTCAGGTGATGCCCGCGAAGACGTTCTGGAAAACCGCCGGCGCGTAGCCGAACGGCTCGGCGCCACACCTGAACAGATGATTACGCCCTACCAGATCCACTCAACCAGGGTTTTAAGCGTCTCTGTGCCCTTTGCTGAGGATGATGATAAACGCGCAGACGCTCTCGTCACCAACACTCCTGACCTTGCTATCGGCATCCTGACCGCAGACTGCGGCCCGATCCTGTTTGCAGATCCAGGCAACAGAGTCATCGGCACAGCCCACTCTGGCTGGAAAGGTGCTGTCAATGGCATCCTGCCTAACACAGTGGCAGCAATGACGGAGCTTGGAGCAATCCCGGCAAACATAACAGCAGTGATGGGCCCGATGATCTCGCAGCAAGCTTACGAGGTTGGCCCTGAATTTGTTGAAGGTTTCCTTACAAAGTCTCAGGACTACCAGCGCTTCTTCGTCCCTTCGGAAAAACCGCTTCACAGCATGTTCGACCTGCCAGCATTCATCAAAGCCCAACTGGACACACTCGGCCTGAAAAACATCATCGACCTTAAACTATGCACCTATGCGGATGAAAACAGATTCTTTTCCTACCGAAGAACTACCCATAACAAAGAGGCGGATTACGGACGCCAGATATCAACTATCATGTTGACCGGCTGATTGTGCTTACAGACGAGCAAGAGTAAGTTCTGTTTCAGATTGCTTTGCAAACTATGGATTGGGAGAAGACATGGCCCTGCACTTTGCACCGGAAGAATTTGCCGAGCGTCGTACTGCTCTGGACGCCAGACTCAAAGAACGTCATTTCGATTGCCTGCTGATCTTCGCACAGGAAAGCATGTATTGGCTGACAGGTTTCGACACCTACGGCTACTGCTTCTTCCAATGTCTGATCTATCGCCCCGGTGAAGAACCTATTCTTCTCACCCGCGCCGCAGATTTGCGGCAAGCGCGCAACACTTCCAACCTCAAAGACATTCGCCTCTGGATGGATGTAGCTGGCAAGTCCCCGGTTGGTCAGGTCAAAGAGCTGCTGTTTGATCTCGACCTGCTCGGAACCCGCATCGGCGTGGAGTATGACACCCACGGCCTCACCGCAGCCAATGGCCGCCTGCTGGACGAATCTCTCCACTCCTTTGCAGACGTAGATGATGCCTCCGATATCGTGAAGTCGCTCCGTCTGGTCAAATCCCCAACTGAGCTGGACTATGTCAGAACGGCTGGCAAACTCGCAGATGCAGCTTTTCTGGCCGGCATGGAAGAGGTCAGACCCGGATGCGATGAAGGCCGCATTCTGGCAAAAATGCAAAGCGCCGTTTTTGAAGGTGGCGGCGACTACCCGGCCAATGAGTTTGTTATAGGTTCAGGCCCTGACGCCCTGCTCTGCCGTTATAAGTCTGGCCGCAGAATACTCTCACAAAACGATCAGCTCACCATAGAATGGGCGGGCGTTTACCGCCACTATCACGCCGCCTCCATCCGCACCGTTATTGTGGGAGAGCCAAGGCCGCGCCACCTGGAACTCCACCGTGCTGCAAAAGAGGCCCTTCTGGCTGTTGAACAGGCCATGCAGGTGGGCAACACGTTCGGCGATCTGTTTGCCGCACACGCCAATATTCTGGATGATCGCGGCCTGATGCCACACCGCCTGAATGCCTGCGGATATTCCCTTGGCGCACGCTTCACACCAGGCTGGATGGAACCGCCCTACATGGCTTTCAAAGAAAATGCACATGAAGTTCACGAAAACATGGTGCTGTTTATGCACATAGTCATCATGGATTCAGACAGCGAAACCGCTATGACCCTGGGCCAGACCTACATCACGCACGCAGATGGACCGGAAGTATTATCACAGCTTTCTCTCGACCTCCCTGTGAAGGCAGGATAAAGACTGCCATAATTGATCCTATCGACCCCATTGGGGGCACCTCGCGCTGATTCTCTGAGTAGACTTAAAGGACTGACATGCTGAAGCTCGTACTTTTACCTCGGGTATTAACCATTGCCACCATGGCAATTCTTGCAGGCTGTGCGGCAAACCCTATTCCCCCTTCCAGCATCGGGGACATGATTGAAACGAAGTCAGCGCATCCGACTGTATCACCGGAAAAAGCAACTTTTGCATTTGAGCAGCTGACCGGAGTGCCTGGCAATATTGCAGATAATCTCTCTGAGAAACTGGGGAATCGCGCAGCAGCAGCGGATCTAAACCTCGTCAGACGCGCTGGCGCACCGGCAACCTACCGGGTCAAAGGATTCCTGACCGCGGCTGGCGACCAGTACACTACGAACGTCTTCTATGTATTTGACATTATTGACGTAAACGGTAACCGCGTTCACCGAATTGATGGCCAGGAGCAAACTAACGGCAACTCAGGCGACCCTTGGGCTGATGTTTCAAACGACGCACTGAAGAGAATTGCATCCAGAACAATTGCATCTTTAAAAGCATGGCTGCACAGCAATTAACACAATAAAATCAATATTATAAATGATTATACAGCTCAACTGTGGCAAAAAAGCCATGTTGCTGTACGTTCTGGCTATTGTCGGCTTAAGGCGAGGTTGCTAAAAGGCGCGCAAGGCGACCTGTCAGGACGCTTTACCAGAAGAAATCGGGTTCCGCCAAGGGACGCAAATTTCCACCTCACCACCGATTGCTGTCACGGGGTGAGATCTAAGCCCAAGAAGGACTTGCGGGTTATGAAAATTGTCGCGGGTAACTCCAATCGTGCGCTGGCCGAGCAAATTTCAAAGTATCTTGATGTGCCATTGGCGAAGTGCTTGGTTCGCCGCTTTGCAGACCAGGAAATCTACGTTGAGATTCAGGAGAACGTACGCGGAGAGGACGTCTTTGTCATTCAGCCTACAAGCTATCCGGCAAATGACCACCTCATGGAACTGCTGATCATCATTGATGCACTCCGCCGTTCTTCAGCACGTCGTATCACCGCAGTGGTTCCATACTTCGGCTACGCCCGTCAGGACCGTAAGTCAGCTCCCCGGACGCCAATCTCTGCGAAACTTGTTTCCAACCTGATCACCAATGCGGGTGCAGACAGGGTTCTTACACTCGATCTTCACGCTGCACAGATTCAGGGATTCTTTGATATTCCGACCGACAACCTCTACGGCGCACCTGTGATGACCCGTGACATCAAAGAATGCTACGACACAACCAACGTTATGGTTGTGTCCCCGGATGTTGGCGGTGTGGTTCGTGCACGCGCACTTGCAAAGCGCATCGAGGCACCTTTGTCCATCGTTGACAAGCGCCGCGACAAGCCCGGTGAATCTGAAGTCATGAACATCATTGGTGATGTGAGCGGCTACGACTGTATCCTTGTGGACGATATCGTCGATTCCGGCGGTACCCTCTGCAACGCAGCAGATGCACTTCTTACAGCTGGCGCCAAGTCCGTCACAGCCTATATCACGCATGGTGTACTCTCAGGTGGCGCCGTCGCACGTGTTGCTGCCTCCAGGCTCAAGGAACTGGTGATCACTGATTCCATTGAGCCAACGGCTGCTGTTCAGGCTGCTCCAAACATCCGCACAATCTCTATTGCGCCACTCATGGGCGAAGCTATCAACCGCACATCGCAGGAACGTTCCGTTTCCTCCCTGTTCGATTCATAAATCGCATTTGTTACAAGCTTTGAGAAACCGGACACGCCCGGTTTTTCTCATTGTAAGCTCGGCAGTTGCCCTTGCTCTTTCCGGGAGTATCAGTTATATGAGCCGCGTACGTCGACACCCTTGGAGGAGGCGTGCGAAGTTGGCCGTAGTTGAGCGCAGAACTCTGTCGCTTCCGCGGCCTTACTTTTGTAATCCAACCAGGAGATTCCACCATGGCAAACAGCTATGAGCTGAAAGCACAGGTGCGTGAACGGGCCGGCAAGGGGGCCGCTCGTGCAGCTCGTCGTGAAGGTCTTGTACCAGCAGTAATCTACGGCGGCAAAAAAGAAGCAGTGTCCATTAACCTGCCAATTAAAGAAGCAACCATGACCCTGAATAAGGGCGGTTTCCTGTCTCACGTCGGTACGATCGACCTGAACGGCGAAAAGACTTCTGTAATCGCAAAAGACTTCCAGTTGCATCCGGTAAAAGATACTCTGATGCACGTTGATTTCCTGCGTGTTTCTGCGAACGCTACTCTGACCGTTGAAATCCCGGTGAAGTTCCTGAACGAAGAAACATCACCTGGTCTGAAGCGCGGTGGTGTTATTAACGTTGTACGTCACACCGTTGAAATGACTGTTCCGGCAAACGCTATCCCGGAAGCTCTCGAAATCGATCTTGGTGTAGCTGACCTCGGTTCTTCCCAGCATATCTCTGCTGTTAAGCTCCCGGCTGGTTGTGCTCCTACTATTACAGACCGCGACTTCACAATCTCCACGATTGTTTCACCAGCTGGTCTGAAAGAAGACGACACTTCTGAAGAAGGCGAAACTGAAAAGTAGTTCTTCGATAAGGGCTTGGGACAATACCTATGAAGCTGTTAGTCGGCCTCGGTAATCCAGGCCCTAAATACGAGAATAATCGCCACAATATCGGGTTCATGGCGGCTGATGAAATTCATCGCCGCCATAGCTCATTCAGCCCGTGGCGGGCTCGCTTTCAGGCTCAGGTTTCCGAAGGCACACTGGCAGGAGAAAAAGTCCTGCTGGTGAAGCCAATGACCTACATGAACGAATCCGGTCGTTCCGTAGGTGAAGCGCTCCGTTTCTACAAGCTCACCCCACAAGACGTTGTTGTGCTCTATGACGAGCTTGACCTGTCTCCTGCGAAATTCCGCATGAAGAACGGCGGCGGTCACGGAGGCCACAATGGCCTGCGCTCCATAACAGCACACATCACAGATACCTATCGCCGTCTACGCCTTGGTATTGGCCATCCCGGCCATAAAGACCGCGTGCATCAATGGGTCCTGGGTGACTTTGCAAAAGCGGATCAGGAGTGGCTGGAGCCTCTTTTACAGGCTATTGCAGACAACGCTCCTTTGCTTGCCGAGAATAATGACAACCAGTTCGCGAACAAAGTGACGCTGGCAACACGCCCGGAAGGCTCTGGTAAATCTTACAAAAAGGATAGCTCTCGCGAGGCTGCTGCTAAAAGGAAGCAAGACGCGGCCAGGCCTGAATCAGAAAAAAAGCCAGCTCAAAAAGCAACGGGCTATCAGGACAAAGAAGCTAACAAAAAAGGGCCGCTCGCGTCAGCGCTTGAGCAGTTGTTTGGATCGAAAGGACAAGAGTAAATGGGTTTTCAGTGCGGCATTGTCGGCTTGCCTAACGTTGGTAAGTCTACCCTCTTCAACGCTCTGACAAAGACAGCAGCGGCTCAGGCAGCGAACTATCCGTTCTGCACCATTGAGCCGAATACTGGCGATGTTGCTGTTCCGGATCCACGCCAGTCCAGGATCGCAACGATCGCTGGTTCTAAAGAGATCATCCCGACCCGCCTGACTTTCGTAGACATCGCCGGTCTCGTACGCGGCGCATCCAGGGGTGAAGGTCTGGGCAACCAGTTCCTCGCGAACATTCGCGAAGTCGATGCAATCGCGCACGTTCTGCGCTGCTTCGAGGACGACGACATCACGCACGTCGATGGCAAGATAGATCCAATCGCCGATGCAGAAACCGTAGAAACCGAATTGATGGTTTCTGATATGGAAAGTCTAGAAAAGCGTATTGTACCACTCGCTAAAAAAGCGAAGTCTGGCGACAAAGACGCAAAGATGGCTCTTCCGATCATGGAACAAGCTCTGGCAATTCTGCAAGGTGGTAAGCCAGTGCGCGCACTTGGCCTGACCGATCCGGAAGACCTCAAACAGCTGGGTATGCTGAACCTGCTGACATCCAAGCCAGTTCTCTACGTATGTAACGTGGAAGAAGAATCTGCCGATAAAGGCAATAGCCTTTCTGCTATGGTTCAGGCAATGGCAGAAGAGCAAGGCGCTGCCTCTGTTGTCATCTCAGCCGCGATTGAATCGGAAATTGCACAGCTGGAGGACGAAGAGCAGCGTGAATACATGGCCGACATGGGTCTGGAAGAGCCTGGCCTCGACCGCTTGATCCGCGCAGGCTACAACCTGCTGCACCTGATTACCTACTTCACTGCCGGCCCGAAAGAGACACGCGCCTGGACCATTTCAAAAGGCACCAAAGCCCCTCAGGCTGCCGGCGCCATACATACGGACTTCGAACGCGGCTTCATTCGCGCACAAACCATCGCTTACAACGACTACGTTGAGCTCGGCGGCGAAAATCCGGCTAAAGAAGCAGGTAAGGCACGCGACGAAGGCAAGGAATATATAGTTCAGGACGGGGATGTGCTGCTTTTCAAGTTTAACACATAAGCCTGCGGCGCAATCACTAAAAAGTAAAAGGCGCTCGAATGAGTGCCTTTTTATTGAAAAATAATGGGTCAGAAATCAAATATCCAACAACACGATCTCATTGGGAGCTTCGGCTTCCACGTCAGCCACATGGACTTCTTTCAGACCTTGCGCAATCAGCTTGTCAAGAATACTTGGCTCAACACCGCTATCGACGATCAGCATATCTGCTCTGGCGCAGGAGTTGGCGACATATCGGCTCGGCACTCCAACCTTGCTGGAATTACACAGCACCATAGTCCGCTTGCAATTGGCCATGACGGCCCGCGCAAAACTGGCCTCCTCTTCCACGTAGTACATGAGATCACCCTTAGTGGACAAACCGACAGGACATATAATCCCCCAGTCCGCATCAAGGCTCTCAACGGTGTTCAGAGCAATCGACCCCAGCGCCCCCTGCCCGTCCGTGTAAAGATTGCCACCAATCACATGGACGTCTGCAGCCGCCTCAGCCCCAATCATCATAGATGCGACCGCATGTGAGTTGGTCGAAACCTTTATCTGAGGTACCTGGGCAAGATGTTGCGCCAGAATTGTCATTGTGCTTCCGGCTTCAACAACCACATGGTCGCCAGTTTTAAAGAACGAAGTTGCCAGCCGGCCAATTGCATATTTCTCGATGTAATGGCTGCGAAGCCTCACCCGATATGCATCCTGATCTCGCGGCATAAGGAAGCAAACAGAATTGTCGAAAAGTTCAAACTCTTCACGATTCGACAATACCTTCGCCAGACTGGTGAGTTCCTCATTATCCATTCCTAAAATATCTGTTGCAGCAGTCAATGAAATACGTCTGTGGCGCCGAACCAGATTGGCGAGAACGTCCACCATTAAGTCATTCGTCATCTAAATTGGCCTGGGTTCAGGATACTATTGAGGTAGCATGCAGCGATCATAGTTATCGAAAAAGATCAAAATTCATCAACTATTCAAAAGAACATAATCTTCGTTATCAGCCTCCTCCGGGATCGCATGAAAAACGTTTGTTTTTTCAAAATGATGGCTAACTTCAGCAAAACCCAGTTCCCCATTATTATCAGTAATAAAGACATCTACACCCTGTATTGTTTGCGCGGAGTAGCGACTGGGGACCCCCAACTTTGAACTGTCACTTAGCATCATGGTCTTCTTCGCACTACGTTGCATAAGCGAGCTCGTTTCAGCGTCAACCTTATGGAAGTAGCAAGCCCCCTTTCGTGTACAAATGCTCGTGGGGCTGAGAATGCTCCAGTCCGCGTCCAGATCCCGAATACGCGCATGCGTCTCGTCACCATGGAGCGCGGTGGTATATGCTTCCAGCCTGCCGCCAATCAACTCAACATTGCAGGTACGGCTATGCCGGACAAGGCTCTCTGCAATCAGCGGGCTTGTTGTCGCGATAGAAAGGTTTTTCTTCTCTTTCAGGTGATTAACGAAAAAGGAAGGAGTGCTGCCCGCCTCTATTAACAAACACTCACCATCTTTAATCAGACTGGCTGCCAACTTGCCAATAGCATTCTTCTCAGCAAAGCGGGAATGCATGCGAACACTGATATCACTCTGTGCAATAGGCTCATCCGAAACCAGAGACCGGCCTCGCACGTGCAGGACACTGTTGTTGTCCAGACCATCAACTGCATATAGGATCTCATCTACAGAGCAATCCAGTACAGTGGCCAGCATGGAGAGCCGGATCGTTCTGTAGCGGCGCACCAACTCAATTATGCGGACGATCAAAACATAACCCTTGCATACATTTTTAATTAAAATTTCATATATTTAATCATATCCCATCTGAATGTAAAGTTAAGATTGATTTCCGGTGATGCTCCGCCCAAAAATCACTTCATCACGCAGCGGTATTCCATGCAAACCTGTGACTGGTATTTCGGGCTTTAGCTTACGTTCCTCATCAATGACCCCCTGCACCACTTTTTCTAAGCGAAATCCTCGCCTTTGATAAAACCGGAATGCATCCAGATTATCGTTTGAGGTCCGCACCATGATCCGGCAAATACCTTCCTGCCGCGCAGCCTCGACGGACACATCCAAAAGAAGTGTTCCGATACCACCCCAGCGTTGCAGAGAATCGAGCGTGAGAATTTCCCATTCCTGATCACGTTTGATCAATGTAATCATCCCCACAAGGCGCCCCTCATCCAGAGCGAGATATCCAGGCAGCCGTGAGGCATCCACCATTTCACCATCAAGTAATTGCTCAGGACTGGTCCACCGGTTAACGAGCAATTCAACGACCTGCTCTCGATCTTCCGGTTCAATTGCTCTTACTTGGATTGACACGAAGATGACTCCTGTTTGGCTTCTGGCCTGACCAGATCAATGTCTTTTAACATGCGCAATTCAGTGGCTGTACGTGCCTGCCAACCAGTGCGCTGCAGCTCTGGGACTACGTTGTTCTCACAGGGGTAACCTATGCAAAGATAGGCAACAAACTTCCAGTTCTCAGGAACATCAAACAACTGGCCAATACTGTCAGGGTCGAGGATAGACACCCAACCGACGCCAATGCCTTTAGCACGGGCAGCAAGCCAGAGACAATTAATGGCGCTAACACAGGAATAAGCCAGCGTTTCTGGCATAGTCCGTCGTCCGAGTCCGTCTCCCTGCGTTGGATCAAGATCACAAAAAACAGAAAATTGCAGCGGAGCATCGGTCAGGCCTTGCAGCTTGAGCCTGGCATAGCTTTCCGCACGCTGCCCTTTATAGCCCTTGAGAGCCTCCGAATTGGCCTGCTGGAAATTAAGATAAACAGCCTCTCTGTTTGCAGGCTGGCTCATCTCGATGAAACGCCACGGCTGGCTGTTACCGACGCTTGGGGAAAGATCAGTCAATCGCAAAAGTTCATCAACAATTTCGCGATCAATAACATCCTGCCTGAAATGGCGCACATCCCGGCGCCACTTCAAAAGCAATTCAAAATCGTGGTTGAAGGCCTCAGAAAACTTCGGGCCATTTTCTGCAAAGGCGTTATTCAATGACCGGGAAACTCCACCAATGTCCTGACAGGAATATCGAGTGCTTCCAGTTTTGCACGTCCCCGCAGTTCTGGCAAATCGACAATGAAGCACGCAGCCACGATAACTGCACCAGCTCTTCTCAGCAGCTTCACAGCAGCTTCTGCTGTTCCGCCAGTCGCAATCAAATCATCGACCAGAATAACCTTCTCGCCCGGCTTCACGGCATCGCAGTGGATCTCGATGGTATCCGTACCATACTCCAGCTCATATTTCTGCTCGATAGTTCTGAACGGCAGCTTCCCCTTCTTACGCACTGGCAGGAAGCCGGCAGAGAGCTGGTGAGCCACGGCACCACCAAGGATAAAACCACGAGCCTCAATACCTGCAACCTGCTCAATCCTGGAGCCAGCCCAGGGCTGCACCAGTGCATCAACTGCCCGCCGGAAGGCACGGGGGTTTCTCAACAGAGTTGTGATATCGCGAAACAGAATACCTTCCCCTGGATAATCTGGAATGGTCCGAATAGACGCAATCAGCTCCTCTGAGATACTATTAGTTGTGTCAGTCATGGTTATTTCCGCGTATGAGTTTCATTATTTTCTGTCAGAGGCTTCTGTGAGAGCCCCTTATGCGATCTGGTTCGACTTTTTGCGCAACACACGCCCAGCAACAGCATCAAGCTTTGCAAGCAGTGCCGCATCTCTTTTCTCTTCAGCAGTCATAATCGCAAAATCAAGTGCCGTGTTGGAGCCAATCGGACATTGCTGATGGTTTCTCGGTAGCATCCGGGCAACAGCAAGCACCAGCTTTTGAGCACTTTCTACGTTCTCGTGCAGGACCTTGATGATCGCGTTGATATCTACGTTACCATGGTCGGCATGCCAACTGTCGTAATCCGTTACCATTGCCACTGTCGAATAGCTGATTTCCGCTTCCCGGGCCAGTTTGGCTTCCGGCATATTTGTCATGCCAATAACATCACATCCACAGGAACGATAAAGATGACTCTCTGCCCCGGAAGAAAACTGTGGCCCTTCCATAGCCAGATAAGTGCCGCCACGGCTATACGTAAGGCCCTCTTCTTGACAAGCACTTTCAACAACATCCACCAGCAGCGGCGAAACCGGGTCAGTAACAGAGACATGTGCCACGCAGCCTGTTCCGAAAAAGCTCTTTTCACGTGCAAACGTACGGTCGATGAACTGATCAACAAGAACGAAAGTCCCCGGAGCGTATTCCTCTTTCAAGGAACCACAAGCGCTGACAGAGATCAGGTCAGTAACGCCAGCCCGCTTAAGCACATCAATGTTCGCACGATAGTTAATCCCGGTTGGAGAATGCACATGTCCGCGACCGTGACGGGGCAGGAAAACAACCTTCAGGCCATCAATCTCGCCAATGCAGACATCATCACTTGGCTCACCCCACGGACTCTTTATCCGCTCCCAACGGGCATTTTCAAAACCAGGAATATTGTAGAGGCCGGAACCTCCGATAATGCCCAGAACCGCCTGCATATCGCTCTCTCCGCTTAATGCTGAAGCCTATGTCAGCGCAACCTTAACTGATTCACAACCAGGAAGTTGGCGGTACATCAAATCCAGCCATCAACCCCAAAAAAAAGGGCTACCCGATCAGGATAGCCCTTCTTTGAATTTATGAACGTGACCTCAGTGGTCAACATCTCTCCAGATCTTACGCTTTGTAAAGTACAGCAGCGATGCAAACAGGATCAGGAATGCCATCACACCAAAGCCGATACGCTTACGTGATTCCAGGTGAGGTTCAGCAGTCCACATCAGGAACGCAGATACGTCACGAGCATACTGTTCAACGGTCATTTGAGAACCATCAGAGTACTCAACCAGCTCATCAGAAAGCGGAGGCGCCATTGCAAGTGTGTGACCTGAAATGAAGCCGGGATTGTAGTACTGACCTTCTGGAACCGCAACCCCCTCAGGCGCCTCGTGATAACCAGTAAGCAGGCCGTACAGGTAATCCGGGCCATTTTCCTGATACTGCGTCGCAACATCGAGAACAAACCATGGGAACCCGCGTGTAACAGCACGCGCTTTTGCGATCAAAGAAAGATCCGGTGGCAATGCACCGTTGTTAGAAGCGCGAGCAGCTTGCTCGTTCGGGAAAGGTGATGGAAATCTGTCGAACGGCTTGCCGTCTCGCTCAAACATTTCACCTTCACTATCCGGGCCATCTTCGATGGAGTATTCAGCTGCAAGAGCCTTCACTTCCTCATCAGAGAAACCTGGTCCGCCTTCCTCAGCAAGGTTACGGAATGCGACGTAGCTCAGACCGTGACAGGAAGAACAAACTTCCTGATAAACCTGAAAGCCGCGCTGCAACTGTGCTTTATCATACTGGCCAAAAGGACCGGCAAATGACCAGGGCTGCTTTTCGACGTGTGGTCCATCACCAGCTGCAAGAGCCGGACCAGCGACAGCAAGACCTGCAACAACAGCCAGAGCACGAGCGCTTTTGAACATTAGATTTTTCATCATTAAAATCCCCTGCCCTTAAGCCGCTTCACTGGACTTACCCAGCACTGCATCGTTGATTGAGTCAGGAATTTTCCGAGGCGTCTCGATCAGTCCGAGAACTGGCAGAACGATCAGGAAGTGAGCGAAATATAGGACAGTAAAGAACTGCATCCACGCAATGTATGGCTGTTCAGCAGGCTTAGATCCAAGCCACCCCAACATGATTGTGGTGAAGAAGAAGAGCCAGAAGAAGAACCGGTAAACAGGACGGTAATTCGCTGAGCGAACTTTGGAAGTGTCAAGCCAGGGCAACACGAACAAGATCGCAATCGCACCACACATGGCAATCACACCACCAAGCTTGGAAGTAATTGGACCAATATCAAAAGTGATCGCGCGCAGGATCGCATAAAATGGCAGAAGAAACCATTCCGGAACGATGTGTGCAGGTGTCACCAATGGGTTTGCCGGGATGTAGTTGTCAGCATGACCCAGATAGTTCGGCAGGTAGAACACGAACCAGGAGAACAGGATCATAAAGACAACGATCGCAAACAGATCCTTCAATGTGTAGTACGGATGGAATGGAACTGTGTCTTTCCCGGATTTGGGATCAACACCAACCGGGTTGTTGTTACCAGCAACATGGAAAGCCCAGACATGCAGAATTACAACGCCCAAAATCACGAACGGCAACAGGTAGTGCAATGAGAAGAACCGGTTAAGTGTTGGGTTACCAACTGAGAAACCTCCCCAGAGCCATGAGGTGATTGCGTCACCTACAAGTGGAACTGCAGAGAACAGACTCGTAATAACCGTTGCACCCCATAGAGACATCTGGCCCCAAGGCAGCACGTAGCCCATGAATGCGGTAATCACCATGAGGAAAAACAGCAATACGCCCAGGATCCATGCAAGTTCGCGCGGCTCTTTATAAGAACCGTAGTACATACCGCGGAAGATATGGATGTACACCGCAAAGAAGAACATGGATGCACCGTTTGAGTGCAGATAGCGCATCAACCATCCATAGTTCACGTCTCGCATGATATGCTCAACGGATGCAAATGCCAGCACATCATTCGGCGTGTAGTGCATAACCAGAACGATGCCGGTAATGAGCTGAACAACAAGCACGAAGAATGCGATACCGCCGAAGGTCCACCAGTAGTTCAGGTTCTTCGGGGTAGGAAACGCAATAAAGCTCCCATGAACAAGGGAGAGTACCGGCAAACGACGCTCTAGCCATTTAGCGCCAGCGCTTTGCGGTTCATAGGTAGAATGACCAGCCATAGCTGCCTCCTGAAAGGGTCTCGTCAGCCGATTACAACAACGTCGTCGCCGGAAAACTTGTAAGGCGGCACGAGCATGTTTTCCGGAGCCGGGCCTTTGCGAATACGACCAGCAGTGTCGTAATGGGAGCCGTGACATGGGCAGAACCAGCCACCGTATTCACCCGCTTCACCAAGAGGCACACAGCCCAGGTGCGTACAAACGCCAACCATAATCAGCCAGGCTTCCTTGCCTGTCGAAGCGCGATTTGCATCAGAAGCATCCGCACTCTCTTGCAGATTGGCATTACGTGCATACGGGTCTGGCAAATCAGCAACAGGCACTTCGATCGCTTCAGCGATCTCGCCTTCCGTACGTTGACGGATAAAGACCGGCTTACCGCGCCAGGTCACAGTGATGGATTGCCCAACTTCAACCGCAGAAACATCAACTTCAATAGAAGCCAAAGCCAGTGCAGATGCATCGGGGTTCATCTGATGGATAAAGGGCCAAGCCAGAGCTCCCGCACCGACCGCGCCCACGGCACCAGTCGCGATGTAAAGGAAATCGCGGCGTGATGGATCAGCCGTGTCCGTGTGTTCCAAGGTCGCGTCCTCTCGAAACAAAAATGAAAGTGAACACCTACTATCTCTTTTGTGAGGACAGGCCCGCAGCCGACCAAAACCGGCAACTGTCTATACACCGCAAAGAAGAATAGGTGAAAATGCGCTAAATACGCACTTATATTGACGGATGCTATCTGCCACCAATGGTCGCTCTTGTCTAGACTGGTTAAAAATTTGCGGACTTATTGTCGCAGACAACCTGGGAATAAAGGAAAAAAAACGGATCAATTGATATTTTAGCACGTAAATATAAGACAAAAGTCGAGTGATTCGGGAGCAATAGGACGCAACTTCGCCCCGAACCACTTTGGATTTAAATTACTTGATTCCCTTCCAGGAATCCCTATTCAGCAGCAATTTGCGCAAGAAAACCGCCGGATTGATGATTCCACAGGTTCTCATAGATACCCTCAGATTTCAAAAGTTCCTCATGGCTACCCATTTCGACGATTTTGCCCTGATCCATGACAATGAGGCGATCCATTGCCGCTATTGTGGAAAGTCGGTGGGCAATTGCGATAACCGTCTTACCTTCCATTAACTCAAACAGGCTTTCCTGGATCGCAGCTTCTACTTCTGAGTCCAAAGCAGACGTTGCTTCGTCCAGAACGAGAATCGGAGCATCCTTCAGCAAGACCCGTGCTATCGCGACACGCTGACGCTGACCGCCAGAGAGCTTTACACCACGCTCGCCCACCAGAGTCTCGAAACCTTTACGTCCTTTCGGATCTTTCAGGCCATCGATAAACTCCAGAGCATGAGCCCGTCTCGCCGCTTCAGTTGCCTCTTCCAATGTTGCGCCGTCTTTGCTGTAGGTGATGTTTTCCAGAATTGTCCGATGTAACAAAGAGGTATCCTGGGAAACTACACCAACATTCTGACGCAGGCTCTCTTGCGTTACGCTACGAATGTCCTGACCGTCGATGACGATGCGCCCGCCTTCCAGATCATGGAAGCGCAACAACAGGTTCATCAGGGTAGATTTACCAGCACCCGAGCGACCAACAATCCCGATTTTTTCACCAGGCTTAATGTGGAGCGACAGGTTCTCCAGAACACCACTGCCTTTACCATAGTGGAATTTTACATCTTCAAAGAAAATTTCTGCTTTAGAAACAATAAGTTTCTTTGCATCATCCTTGTCAATGACCTCAGTATGTCTGGACAACATGCCAAGTCCGTCCTGAACGGTACCGATATTCTCGAAGAGACCGGCAACTTCCCAGAGAATCCACTGGGACATACCTTGCAGACGCAAAGCCAGACCAATCGCGATCGCGATATCACCAGTTGTCACCAGGGCCCTTTGCCACAGCCAGATGGACAGAGCGCCAAGCGCCAGCAGGAGCAAATTGTTAATCAGCGTCAGACATATATTCAGCCTGGTCACATTGCGCATCTGCATATGCACTGTATCCATGAAGGTATTCATGGAATCCTTGGCATAATCTTCTTCGCGCGAGGCATGGGAGAACAGCTTTACGGTCGCTATATTCGTATAGGCATCAACAATATGACCAGTCATCACAGACCGGGCATCCGCTTGTTTCTGAGAAATACGCTTTAACTTCGGGACAAAGACGTACATCACCAGGAAGTAAGAAAGCAACCACCCGATCATCGGCAATGCAAGGCGCCAATCTGCACTTACAAGCACAACAAGTGCAGCTAAAAAATAGACAATTACATAGATAAATATATCGACAATGCGCGTTATGACTTCCCTTACAGCAAGAGAAGTCTGCATTAGCTTGTTAGCAATGCGGCCTGCAAAGTCATTATGAAAGAAAGTCAGGCTCTGCCTAAGCAATTGCCGATGCCCTTTCCATCGGATCAACATTGGATAGTTACCAACCAGCCCCTGATGGAAAAACAACTCCCAAACCGTGTTGCAAAGCGGCGAAATCACAAGCAAAACCACGCCCATCCATATGAGAGCGCCCCAGTTATCAGCGAAAAATGTTTCAGGGTCTTCGGTGCCTAGCCAGTTCACCAAATCACCCATAAACGTGAAGATGACAACTTCAATAACAGCAATAGCCGCAGCAAAAAATGCGACTACAACAAGTAATACTGAAACAGGCCTGGTATAATACCAGATAAAACCCCAAAACTTACCTGGAGGGGTCTCGATTTCTTCCACTTTGAACGGATCAATAAGCTTCTCAAAATAGGAGAACATGACAAATCCCAATTAATACATTTGGTTTACGCGGTGTGGCGCACGTCAGCCAGGTAAGAGAATGACGGCTGCTTACTGCAGCCGCTCATCTCGATCATAAGGATCCCGGTTATCTTTCACTGAGCCGGAAAAAGTCCAGATCACACTGGCAATTCCGACCCCAACAGCAAAAGCACCAACCAGGGCATCAACCAGACGTCCCTGAAACAGAGAGCCAGCCTCATAGATTCCGTTCACTCTTACAACTTCCAGTGTTGCCAACTCTGCGTAGAGCATTGGCATAATTGCAAAAAATGCAATTCCGGCACTAATCACCAAGAACCAGAACGCGCCCTCAAGGCATTGAAAAAACGTTACTTTTTCAGAACCAGGCGAACGCACATACCGACCACCATCGAAAGGAATTTTAGATGCAGAACCATCTTGTGACGCGATCTGCGCCCAGATAAATGACGTAATCATTAGAGATACTCCGACAACATATGCATGCAACCGCAGACGCAATACATCCTTGAAAGGGCTACATTAAGAAAATACGAGCTAGAAAGTGTTGGAAATCCGCTTTTTAAGCGGAAATGGCGTAACCTGGGATTTTGGCAGAATGCATATCGCATTCGCCAGTCGCCGGGAGAACATTTACGTTCACAAGCACAAATTTAGTATTCATGTATGTCTCCCTGGTTCCAACGTTAATATTAGCCGATCGGGCGATCAGCGACTCGGAGAGTCTCGTCAAATAAGATGGAGACTCTCAGCCGGTGCGGGATGCTTATACTCACAAATTCGAGGGCCTGCCTAGTCCAAAAAAATACGTAGTACCACTTCAGGATGCAGTGTATCATTTCCGCAACATATATCACAAGTTCCAATGAAACCCCTTAACTTCAGTCAGGTTTCGCCCTGCGACATACCTCACATAACAACAAACCTTATGATTTTTCTGGAGATTTTACCCGCGTTCCTCTAGATGCCCGGGTGATACCTCCATAGGCCATTCTTTTAGGATCTAACGCGAGCACCCGACCACATGCCAGATATTGCCCTTTACCATCCAGACATTCCGCAGAACACCGGGACCCTGTTACGGTTGGCCGCTTGTATGGATGTAACGGTGCACCTGATTGAACCAGCAGGCTTCCCCCTGTCTGATCATGCGCTTAAACGCGCCGGGATGGATTACATCGAGCGCGCCAAACTCAAACGCCATATGGATTGGAAGAGTTTTCGTGAATGGCAGTTGGCCGAAAAACGCCGACTTATCCTCATGACCACCAAGGGATCGCGCCCTTATACGCACTTCGATTTCAAAAAAGACGACCTGATCCTGATGGGCCGCGAAAGTTCCGGCGTTCCTGAAGATATCCATCAGATAGCTGATGCAAGACTGCTGATTCCTATGAAGAACGGCATGCGGTCTCTTAACATGGCTGTTTCCACCGGCATGGTCCTGGGCGAGGCTCTCCGTCAAACAGATTGTTTTTGATTAAAGCACAACCTGAACCAGTTGCGTTACTGATTGCGTCGCTTTGCGCGATTTTGGTTTTTATTGCGTTGTTATAGAGGTTTTCGGAAAAATGCGCTTATCTGCTTTGCTTTGCAGCTTTGCTGTCAGTTCCGCGTGAGCATCGGCCGAACCCGTCCTCCATGCCTACCTGCATGACGAAGCTGTCCTGAGCCGCTATCTCCATCTGCTGGGCGGGAGATACCCTTGTGGTTGGCATGATGCACACACGCAACGGGTATAACTCTTACGACACCGCCTGTGGCATTGAGGTGCCTGAGTTCTCCTGCACCGTGGGAATGCACAATCTGGCGACCCTTTACATTCACCGTACCAGAAACGCCCCTCAGTCCGCAAAGCTCACCTCTCTCAACCGATTCAGGGGCCAGTCCAACACCAACCGATACATTCTGTTCAACAGCTTTTTGGACCACAACCGCAACTCCCTCACCAGCTTCACGGCAGACCAGGGCTTCTCTGATTGCAGCTCTTTTGAAATCCACCGTTTCACATCCAATGGTTATCTGAAACTCGCGGAATATCGTTCCAGGCGGGAGTGTGACGGCATGTTCCATGAGCCAACGGATTGTCCGCTGATCTACCCAGTAACGTAAAAGAGAACAGCAAGACCTTTCAGGCAGAGCTGCCCGTCGGCCTCCAGCCGCTACGCAAAATGTTGGTGGTTGCCTATCCCTGTGATTGGAAACACGCCTTCGACATGACTGGCAATTACACCCTGCAATTCAGCAGGGATGTGAAAGTCCCGAACAGCCCGGCACACCGCTCCGCCTCGCCTGTACTTCTCAGCTGTCCTCCATTACATAGCACATCAAAGAACGCTTTGCGCTCAAGGAGGGACGATGAGCGAGACACAAAATGCACTTCCAGCTGATCTGGAAGACAAAAAACAAGAGGCATCCGCGTGGTTCGGCCAGTTGCGCGACAACATTTGCAATGCCTTTGAGTTGCTGGAAGCAGAAGTCGGGGAGCAGGACGGCCCCCTCTCGGACCAGCCTGCCGGACGTTTTGAACGCACCCCATGGGAACGCACAGACCATAGCGGCGGCCACGGCGGCGGCGGTGTCATGTCCCTGATGCATGGACGTGTATTCGAGAAAGTTGGCGTTCACGTCTCCGGCGTTCACGGCGAGTTCTCGCCAGAGTTCCGCGACCAGATCCCCGGCGCCGGCGAAGACCCGCGGTTCTGGGCCTCCGGCATCTCCCTGATCGCCCACATGCACAATCCCAATGTACCAGCCGTGCATATGAACACCCGCATGGTGGTCACCACCAGGCAATGGTTTGGTGGTGGAGCAGACCTCACACCAGTGCTCAGCGCACGCCGTACGCAGGAAGATCCCGATACCGTCGAATTTCACAAGGCCATGAAGGTTGCCTGCGCAGGCCATCCAGGCGTCGATTACGATCACTTCAGGAAGTGGTGTGACGAGTATTTTTATCTGCCTCACCGGAAGGAAGCACGCGGCATCGGCGGCATTTTTTACGACCGCCATAACACCGGCGACTGGAATGCAGACCTTGCCTTCACCAGGTCTGTCGGCAACGCCTTCCTTGACATTTACCCGAAGCTGGTCCGCAAAAACTTCCTGACCCCATGGACAGTTGAACAGCGCGAAGAACAGCTCATCCGTCGTGGCCGCTACGTGGAGTTCAACCTCCTCTATGACCGCGGCACCATCTTCGGCCTCAAAACAGGCGGAAACGTCTCCTCCATCCTGTCCTCCATGCCACCCGTGGTGAAATGGCCGTAAGCCAGACCGGAGCACGTTCCGTTTGATTGAACTCAGTCAAACTATAAGAATTCGCTCAAAATTAAGAAGTCAGAGCGTGTGACGTAAATACGAATGAAGCAACACGCTCTGAAACACAACAAACTCCCCGTCCCAGGGGTCGGGCAGCAACACCCACTAAGGCATTCTGTTTCACTGCGTTCCGCATCGCCACCGCAGCACAGTCAACGCTCTCTGAAAGGCATCGGCTATAAAGACAGGATAGCAGAGGCCAACAGCCACTTCTTCATTGGACTTCTACTATTTTTATTCCATACTGTAACGTATTGTGACTCAAAGCAGGACCGCGGATATACTGTAGCGTATGGTGGCAAATTGACCAGAAAAACCAAACTTACAACAGCGGACTGGGTAGGGTGCGGCTTCCGGACTTTGGCGGCAAATGGACCACAGAGCCTGAAGGCAGAAGTGCTTGCAAAAACACTGAAGGTGACCAAGGGATCATTCTACTGGCATTTCAAGGATATCACCGCCCTGAAGGTAGCTATTCTGGACCGCTGGGAAGAGTTGGTCACACAGCAAATCACCGCGCAGGTTGACGCAGGCAGTCTCAAACCAAAGCAACACCTATATAACCTGATTGAGACTGCACTATGTGAGGTTTCGCAGGAGTACGAAACAAATGGTGTCTCCAACGCTCTGCGCAACTGGGCCCAGTTTGATGACCTCGCCCTTGCGTACGTCAGCAAGGTCGATATGCGCCGTCTGGAATATCTGGAGAAACTGTTTTCTCAGGTCCCACAAACCAAAAGGCACGCAAAGATTAACGCTCAGATCCTCTGCGCGATCCTTATCGGTGCAGATCAGCTTGAGGCGGCAGAGACAAAAGCCTGCCTGCAACACGCGCTGGACATCATGATCGGCGGTAACCGCCCTATCCCGGCCTGACCATTTTCTCAGGCCGGACAACGCGGTCAAACTCCTCGGCAGACACATAGCCCAGGCGAAGGGCTTCGTCCTTCAGCGTTGTGCCATTCTTATGAGCAGACTTGGCAATCTCGGTTGCTTTGTCATAGCCAATGGCAGGCGTAAGCGCTGTCACCAGCATCAGGGACCGCTCCAGCAGCTCTTCAATACGCTCAATGTTTGGCTTAATGCCAACAACACAGCGGTCCGCAAAGCTCATCATACAATCAGCCAGCAGCTCAATGGATTGCAGCAGGCTGTTCGCAATCACCGGTTTGAAAACATTCAGTTCAAAATGCCCGGAAGAGCCGCCCACACTTACAGCTGTCTGATTGCCCATCACCTGCGCACAGACCATCGTCACCGCTTCACACTGGGTCGGGTTCACCTTGCCCGGCATGATCGAAGAGCCCGGTTCATTGGCTGGAAGACTGATCTCACCGAGACCAGAACGCGGGCCGGAGGCAAGGAAGCGAATGTCGTTTGCAATCTTCATAAGGGAGCAGGCCAGCGTGTTCAGCGCACCATGTACAAACACAGCCGCATCATGGGTAGCCAGTGCTTCGAATTTATTAGCTGCCGTCACAAACGGCAGGCCGGTAAACTCACTCACATGAGTAGCGAAGGCAACGGCAAACTCCGGCGTTGAGTTAAGTCCCGTACCGACTGCTGTTCCACCTTGCGCAAGGCGATAAAGCCCCACAAGACCCTGCTCAATGCGCTCCCTGGAGTATTCCAGCTGTGCCACGTAGCCGGAAAATTCCTGCCCCAGTGTCAGGGGCGTCGCATCCTGCGTATGAGTTCGGCCAATCTTCACAATATCCGCAAACGCGGCCACCCTGGCTTCCATGGTGTTGTGCAGATGTGTGAGGGCAGGCAGCAGCACTTTGTTGATTTCACAAGCTGCCGCAATGTGCATGGCTGTTGGAAAGGTATCGTTGGAAGATTGCCCCATATTCACATGGTCGTTGGGGTGAACAGGAGATTTGGTGCCGATCTGCCCGCCAAGCAACTCAATGGCGCGGTTGGCGATCACCTCGTTAGTGTTCATGTTGGACTGCGTGCCAGACCCTGTCTGCCAGATCACCAGCGGGAAATGCGCATCCAGTTTGCCAGAATTCACCTCAGTTGCAGCCTGGCAAATGGCCTTACCCAGATCCTCAGGCAAACGCCCCTCTTCCATGTTCACTCTGGCAGCCGCGAGCTTCACCACTCCCAATGCATGAATCAGCGCAGGCGGCAAATGCTCCCGGCCAATGGGAAAGTTGATCAGAGAGCGGGCAGTCTGTGCGCCCCAATACTTACCAATGGGAACATCCAGTACACCAAAACTATCGGATTCCTGCCGCATACCTTCAGAATCTTGAACAGTCATTGACACTTTCCTCTCAAGCGCATTCCTGAATAAGGAACAATCCATTTCAGACGAAAACATACGACAACGAAACCATAAAGCAGTTTAAACAAACCTGCCATGACGCAATGACCATCACCAAAAAAGTGAACAAAACGTGAATTTTCGGTGCATGAACCCCGTGGTCAATTTACATTTACACTCCAACCTGCTTAGTCTCAATCATACCCACCGAAGATTTATCAAAAAAGTTTCACCGGATGTCCATGCCCCCTCTCTCGGCGATCGGTATTGAGAATTACCGCTCCGTACATAAGCTTTTCATGCGTGTTGGCGCTGTCAATGTGTTTGTAGGCAACAATGGCGCAGGCAAAACAAACCTGTACAAGTCGCTTGAACTTCTGCAGCAAGCCGCTCTGGGCCGTATCACCCGCGCCGTTTCAGAGGAAGGTGGCGTAGACAGTGCCATGTGGGCAGGAGACCTGAAAACCCACGAGAAGAAACGCATCATTCTGCGAGCTGATCTGGGAGACCTCACCTACCGCATACAGCTGGGCCTGCCCAATCCGATCTCTGATCCGGCCCTGCCCTTCGAGACGATGGTGCGGGAAGAAGAGCTTACACTCCTGACCGGCTCCAGGTCTGTCGTGCTGATGAACCGCAAAGGCCCAAGTGCCTTTTTGCGAACCAGCAGAGGTAGCCGTGTCAACTATGACAACGAGCTGCTGCCTTCCGAGACAGCCCTCGCCAGCATTCGCGATGGCAGCCAGTTCCCCGAGCTGGATCTGGTCCGCCGTGCAATTGCGGACTGGCGTTTCTACCACATCTTCCGCTGTGACCGGGACAGTCTGCTGCGCCGTCCAGGCCTTAATGTCACAACGCCGACACTCTCATCAGACGGAAACGATCTGGCAGCGGTCTTCGCCACCCTCAAGGAAATCCGCAAAGATACCTTTTACCTGCAGGAGGCCGTTGATGATGCCTTCCCCGGCAGCCAGTTGATGATTGAGGCCAACGAGCAGGATTGCCGCTTTGCATTGCAAACGCCGGAGATCCGCCGCCCCTTCCCCTCACAGGAGCTGTCGGACGGTACATTGCAATATCTCGCACTGCTCGGTGCCATGTTGTCCTACCGCCTGCCCTCCTTCATTGCCCTCAACGAACCCGAGGCAAGCCTGCACCCCGATCTGCTTGAACCTCTGGCAAAAGTCATCGCCAAAGCCTCGGAAAGAAGCCAGATCTGGCTTGTGACACATTCTGAACAACTTGCTCATCACATTGCCAATCATGCCGGGGCTTACCCAAGGCGCATTTTTAAAGAAAACGGCCAGACAGGAATTGATGGCCTGAAAATCACCGGCGAGTTCGTCGGAGAGGAGTCCTGAATATGACCCTGAAGGGTTTGAGTCTCTGCCTTGTCACCATGATAAGCTGGGCGCTTCTTATCGTCATAAGCAAAGGCTTGCTGCTTACCTGCAATCTCGATCCGTGGATCTTCACCATCATTCAGCTGATGTTTGGCGGCCTGTTCCTCATTGCCGTCAGCCGTAAGCCGGGCACAACCATGGATGCACTCAAAAGCCCGTACACCTGGGCCTATGGTGTTGCCCGCGTCCTCTCTGCTGCCTGTTTCACAGCCTCGCTGCTTTACATCAGCGCCGCAAACGCAGGCTTCTTTGGCCTTGTCTCGGTTCCAATTTCAGCACTCGCCTTTGCTGTTCTGTTTTTCCGGCTGCCCACCACTTTAGAACTTCCCGGCCATCTGGTCATCATTCCCGGCGTTATTCTGCTAATCTCATCTCTGGAAGGCACCTACACCAACCCCGCCGTTTATCTGATGATCCTCTCAGAATTCGCGGTAGTTTCCTCTGTTATCATTGCTGAGTTCCACCCGCAAAATCAGGGAGATAATCTCAAAGAGCGCGCATCTCTAAGCGGTGTCATGCTGGTTGCCAGCGCGCTGATCATGCTCCTTGCCCTCGCCGCTCTCTCCCTCATCACCGATGGCCCCGCAGCAACGCAACAAGCAGCAGACTGGACCAGCAATCTGCCGCTCATCGATCTGACACAGGTCTGGAGCCCAACCATGTGGGCCGCCGCAACAGCCGTTGGCATCACCTTACGTGGTGTCTCCATGTTCTTGTCAATGCAGGCCATCAATCTGGTCGGCAGTCAAAACTACGTCGCAACAATCGCCGCTCTGCCGTTCACCTCATTGCTGTTTGAGTTCATCGCTGACAAAGCAGACTACCTGCCTCAGACCGCGCCAGACCCAATCGCCATTTTGGCAGGTGTCATCATGACAGCCGGGTCACTGGGCATTCTCTGGGCACGCCAGCACAAGCTAAGAACGCCAGCTGCACTCTCATAGTTTCAGAGAATCCGGGTATTTCTGAAAGCAATTGCTTACTCGCCGTCGCCAGAACTTCTGCAAACGGCGAGCAAGCAGCCATGACTGACAACTGACCTTTAACCGGATTTTTTTCCCCTGGCATCCATCAACATCTCCTGAACATCATTGAGGTGCTCAACCAGTTGACCGATAGTTTCCACCGACATGCCCAGACTGGAAAAAGCACAGTGCTGCACGTCAATTACGCCATCACTCAGATCGCACCCTTCCTTCGTCAGGCTGACAACAACCTGCCGCTCATCTTCCCTGGAACGTACACGGACAAGAAAGCCCATCTCTTCAAGACGCTTCAGCAGCGGTGTCAGAGTGTTCGATTCAAGGAACAGACGCTCTCCCAACTCAGAGACGCGCTGATGGTCTTTCTCAAGAAGAGCAAGCAAAGTGATGTACTGCGGATAGGTAACACCAAGCTTCTTCATCACCGGCTTATAAAACCGATTAAAAGCATGGTTTGCTTTGTAGATTGCAAAACACAGATGCTGATCTAACCCTAAGCCTTGAAATTCTTCTGATTTCTTCTCGGCCATCACCATATTCCAGTCCTGAATAACGCCTTCTTTCCCCGTTTTATCCATCAAGACAAAACCCGTCAAACTAAATCGCACACGATTAATTCACACTTCGATTGACAATACCCACATTTCTTCCTATTTATATCTCGTAGTATTTAATCGTGTGCGATACATAACAGTTACGAGGAATACCAAATGCCAGTTAACGTTCTTTATGAAACAAGCGCAATAGCTACGGGTGGTCGTGATGGCACTGCCAAAACAAAGGACGGTGCTTTGGAACTGACACTTGCAACCCCAAAAGAGTTGGGTGGTGCAGGCGGTACGGGCAACAATCCGGAGCAGCTTTTCGCTGCCGGATACGCCGCATGTTTCATCGGAGCTATGAAGTTCGTAGCTTCTCAGCAGGCTGACGTGTCTCTGCCAGCAGATGTAAATGTGGAATCAACCGTTGGAATTGGCCCACGCTCAGAAGGTGGTTTCGGTCTGGAAATTGCTCTGGCTGTTACCGTACCGGGCATGGACAACGCCAAAGCAGAAAAGCTTGTCGCTGCGGCGCATGAGGTCTGTCCATACTCCAACGCAACCCGCAACAATATTGATGTAAAGCTTTCTGTCGCAACCTGACAAGCACAGGACCCATCGAAACCATAACAGGAAAGGGGCCCATGAGGCCCCTTTCCATTTGCATATTTGCTATTTTTAGTCTGCCTGCTGGATTGCTGAGAGCTTCCAGCCTTCGCCCGCACCCCGAACAAATGTCCAGATCTCAACCCGCTCTTCCGGCACATCCGGATTGCCCTGAACCACTTTATTGTTGGCACGTTCGCGCATAACATCAATGGACTCATAGCGCATTGCCACGGATGCATAGTCATTGTCGCCTTCATGCCAGGCTTCACTCAGATCACCCTGAAGCAATTTGATACCGCGCACGTCATTAACAAGACCTTTGGACGCAGCCTTGCCCAGTTCCTCGGCAAAGTAGCCCATGATCTCCGGCGTGGCGACTTCGCGGATTTTTCCATAGTCCTCGGACCCGTAAGCAGTCCAGACGGTTGTCAGCAGTGCCTCAAACGCATCAAAGTCATCCGCGGTTAGCCCGATTTCATCATCCGCTTCGGTAGAAAAGGCAGGCTTTTCTTCAAACTGAGGGGTCTGACTGCCACCAAAGCCGGTATTGGGAATACCAGAAGTTCCTGAACGGGTCGGCGCTTCATTTAAGCTGAACGACTGGTTCTGCTGTGGTTGCTGCTGGTGTCCATAGCCGGCACCCGCCGCTTGCGGTTGCTGGCGTCCCCGCAGGAACCGCATCAGCAACATGATACCGCCGCCGATCAGAAGCACCTGCACAATCAACCCAAAGAACCCGGCCATGCCGCCAAAACCGGAGCCGAACAACATGCCCAGCAATCCGCCCAGCGCCAGACCACCCAACATGGAACCGAGGAAGCCACCGCCGAACAGACCACGACGCTGGCCAGAAGCAGCCCTGGACGCCGCTGCCGCATTTTGCTGCTGTGCGCCTGTGTTCGTACCGTTGTTTGGAGTCATAGTCCGCTGAACCGGTGCAGCCTCAGGTGCAGTCCGGGTTGCTTTGGGAGCGGTGTAGCTGCGAGAGCCACGACTACCGAAACTGAACCCGCGCTTTGCCTCTGCGAAATCTGCTGTCACAAATACTAGACCAATAGAAAATACCAGCAAGGTTAGAAACCCTGGAAACTTATTCAATGCAAGCATGTAACCCCTGAACCTGCCTATAAACTCATATTGCCCCCATATGGGGGCAGTCTGTTAAAATTTGAAGACTAGTGGTGCTGTATATTGCGAAGATAAACCTCCTGATAGCCAGATGAGGCAATTTCATCGCAAAACCGGACCCACTCGCAGTTTAGACAGCTCTTCCTGAAAGCACCCTCAGCATATGCTTTCCGCATCCTGGCAACCAACTGTGAACTAAGCACAAGTTCATCTCCAATGCGCAGCTCAGCTCCAATCAGGCCAGAGATCATAGTCAGTGCTGTTTTGTCGCGCTCCACCACGCTGCAGTTAAAGCAATGCGGCTGCTCTTCCTCGCTGATCAGAACCGCACAAATTTCGTCTGGCCCTTCCACCAGCAAGGCAGCTTCTCCCGCATTCAGGCGCTTCACCGCAGCCTCATAGTTCCTGGTAAACGCGGGTGAGTAGCCATGCCCAATAAATGTAAGCAGGCATAGCAGGTGATGGCCACGCAACCTGACACTCATGATCACTTCACCTCATCAGCCAACAGCACTTTCAACTGCTCCAGCAAACTCTCAGCAGTTTGCTGATAGTCCGCATCAGCCCAGATCCGTCGTGCCAGCCGCATCGCCTTGCCCATATCCGGCCCAGCAGGAATACCAGCCGCAATCATCATCTTGCCGGTCAGCGGAAAACCCGGGACCTCCCAGTTCTGCGCAAAGTCCAGCAACTCTCTCAGCTTCGCTTCACTATGCACACCGCCGTTCATCCAGGCTGTCAAAACACCATCAACAACCGCGACCGCTCCATGAGCAACCATCAGTGCTTTCAGCTCCCGTTGGCTCTGCCCGGATGAGTGTAGTGCCTCAGCAATATCAACAGCAACCTCAATCTGTTTTTTCTGCACATTAGAAAGCCTCAAAAGCTCAGGAACCTGAGATCCGGCAACACCCCCAAGCCGCAAAACCGGCTGCCGGGCCGCCTTCGGCAAGTCTTTAAATTCCAATAAACGCGCGAAACGAGAACTCGCAGCCTCATCACCCAAAATAAGCTGCAAGATACCTCCCTGTTCCATAAGCTGCAAAGAATCCAGAGCACGCGGTGCTGAAAGTGTTCTCAGCACTTCTTTAGTAATGCGTTCCCTGGAAATGTGAGAAAGCCCGTCCTTCAGCTCAACACAGGCGTCATATCCGTCCGCATTGATCTCCCCTTGCCCGTATCCCGCAAAAAACCGGAAAAACCGCAGGATGCGCAGATAGTCTTCGCGAATACGCGCGCGCGCATCACCAATAAAACGCAGATGCCTGTTGAGGCAGTCGTCCAGACCACCCAGCGGATCAAACAGTTCACCATGACGGTTCACATAAAGCGCGTTCATTGTGAAGTCACGGCGCTGCGCATCTTTTGTCCAGTCCCGCCCAAACCTGACCATCGCATGACGTCCGTGGGTCTCGATGTCCTCGCGCAGACAGGTTACTTCAATCGGTTGGCGATCAATAACCAGTGTCACCGTACCATGGTCAACACCTGTGGGAATGGCTTTGACACCAGCGGCCTCAGCCCTTGCAAGCACAGCACCTGGCAAAGCTGTGCAGGCGATATCAACATCATCCACCACTTCGCCAAGCAAAGAGTTACGCACGGTTCCACCAACCGCACGTGCAACATCACCATCTTGCTCCAGAACGTCAAAAGCCCGCTGAACAGTAGCACTATTCAGCCAATTACTCTGTTGTAACCTGGTCATTTCTGAGGTGTCTCGTATCCACCTGGAACAAATTCACCATCAATCACCTGCGCTGGTCGGTATTGTGACCCAGGAGGTGCGCGGTTTGTTTCTGCCAGCAACACCAGACTGGCGATGACGAGTGCGATTCCGAAAATGCTCAACCACAATATCGGGCCATCACGAAACCGCTTGTCACCCTTTGCCTTATGCACAACCATCACCCACACCGCGTAAGCGATAAAAGGAACAAAGAACAACAACCCATGTGTCAGGAGCATTCGTATCATCAGGCATAAACCCTATTGTAAAGCACACGTAGAATACCGGCGGTGACACCCCATATGTTACGCTGCTCAAACGGCATGGCATAGTAGTAGCGCGTTTTTCCTCTGAATTCTCCGCTTTTTTTCTGGTGATTCCCAGGATCCATCAGAAAAGACAAAGGTACTTCAAACACTTCATCCACCTCTGCCGGATTGGGAGAGAGGATCAGCGATGGTTTGACGGTGGCAAGAACCGGCACAACCCGATAACCGGAGCCGGTATAGTAATCTCCAAGGTCCCCCAGAATCTCCACCAGATCAGGCTCCAGACCAACTTCTTCATGCGCCTCGCGCAAGGCAGCACCTACAGGCCCGTCATCTTCCTCATCAATTTTGCCACCGGGGAAAGCAATCTGACCCGCATGAGAACGCAGATGTGCTGTGCGCTGTGTCAAAAGGACAGACGCCTCTGCCCCCCGGTCAACAACACCAATCAGAACAGCAGCATCCCGCACCTGTTTCAGACCCTCACCACAATCAGGAATATCCGGATTGAGGATGTGATCTCCTGCAGGTTCACAGCCTTCGCCACCCAGTCGGTCTATCACACGGGATTTGAAATTCTCTGCTGTAAATTCAGACAAGATAATACGTGTCCTGATGTTGTCTCTTTCTAAAAGCCAAGGTTCTCAACCGTATCCACCACGAAAAACGCGCCATGGCTTTCAATGCCAACAACCCGCCCGCCCTCGCCTTCACGCTCTTGCAAATGCGGTGCGAGTTCATGAACAAGTGTCCGCGCAAACAATGCTTCCAGCCGGTCACGCACAAGGACGTAAGGCTTCAGACCGCCATCTTCTTCCTGCTGCACAAACCGGATCGGATGATCAGGCCCGACTTCAACCACATCACCGCAGTTGGTCCGAAGGGTAATCACCTGCTCTCCGTCCTGTTGGTGAATGTCCATCTCAACAGCCACGAACGGCGCATCTTCAACGGTCAGGCCAACCTTCTCAACCGGCGTTACCAGATAGTATTTGTCGTCTTCTTCCTGCTTTAAAACAGTCGAAAACAAATGCACCAGTGCTTCACGCTGAATAGGCGTACCCATATAGTACCAGGAACCGTCCCGCTTGATGTGCATATCCAGGTCACCGCAAAATTCCGGGTTCCAAAGATGGATGGGAGGTAGGCTCCTGGACTTTCCTGCACGCGAAATCAAAGCCTGAAGACCTTTCGGCATCTTCCTGATTTCCGGAAGGCTCTTTTCTTTAAGTTCAGTCACAACGATCATTCTGCCAGTACATCGGAACACACCACTATTGGGGGAATATGGTGTCACACAAGCACTAAAGCTACCCTTTCCCAGATCCCACGCCAAGTTATACCTTTGCGACAACCGCAAGCCCTGCAAAACAGGTGGATCACTGGCAGCCCGGTTATGGGCGCAATGCTCCCAATTTTCAGGGGCTACCGGATTATCAACGCCCAGGCTCACCATATGTTCACAGAAATACCGTAGGGTAGTGCCAATCAAACTATAACCCAGGGATGCTCTGACCCTATTCATATCAAAACACGTTGAAACTGGCTTTCCCGCCTTGCATTGCCCTTCTGCCCACATAGTCAACCCATTGCTGAAAAGTGCTGGCCTATAAATTTGCTGGGGATCGCCTTTTTTAAAACCGGGTATGATGCAAAGGTGAGCCAGGCAGGGTTGCAACGCGCGACGAAAAGAGAGCAGCGATGAACACAAATATAACAGGCATGCCCACCAAACCGGAGGATATAGTCGCACGCACAGAGGCTGCTTGTGAAAAAATCCGACAGGCAAAAGAGGAAATCGCCTGTTCCATATTTGGTCAGGAAAGCGTTGTTGAGCGCACTCTGGTGACGATCCTCTCCGGCGGCCACGGCTTGCTTGTCGGTGTCCCCGGCCTCGCAAAAACCAAGCTGGTGGAGACACTTGGGACCGTACTGGGCCTTGACTCCAGCCGCATTCAGTTCACGCCGGACCTGATGCCCTCTGATATTCTGGGCTCAGAAGTCATGGAGGAAGCACCTGACGGCAAGCGCTCCTTCCGCTTCATACCAGGCCCGGTCTTTGCCCAGCTACTGATGGCGGACGAGATCAACCGTGCCAGTCCGCGAACCCAGTCCGCCCTTCTGCAATCCATGCAGGAATACCACGTCACAATCGCAGGTCATCACTATGACCTGCCTGCTCCCTTCCACGTACTGGCCACTCAGAACCCGCTTGAACAGGAAGGCACCTACCCCTTGCCGGAAGCCCAGCTCGACCGCTTCCTCATGCAGATCGACGTCCATTATCCGGACCTGGACGCAGAGCGCCGTATTCTGCTTGAAACCACAGGTGCGACAGAAGCCAGATCCAAACAGGTGCTGCAACTTGCAGAACTACGGGAAATGCAACAACTCGTGCGCCACATTCCGGTTGGCGAATCCGTTATGGACGCCATCCTGAAACTGGTGAGAGCAGCCCGGCCCGGCGAAGCCGATGGCTTTGAAGACCTCACCCCATACATTGCATGGGGTCCCGGGCCACGCGCCAGTCAGGCTCTTATGCTGACTGTTCGCGCCCGCGCTCTGTCGGACGGACGCCTGTCACCAAGTCTTGACGACGTCATGGCTCTGGCCGAACCTGTGCTTCAACACCGCATGGCACTCACGTTTGCCGCCAGAGCTGACGGAAAGACTATTCAGCAGCTGCTCCGCGACATCAAAGAACGCATCGCCTGACAACAAGCCGACGGGATCACATATGTTATCTTCGGGGACCACTCCTCAAGACAGACAGGAAAACATCTTCGGCTTAACGGGCGAAGCGCAATCCCTAGCTGATACCTTGCCAGAGCTGCTGATTGAGGCAAGGCGTATTGCTGCCAATGTCACTTCAGGCTGGCATGGCCGTCGCCGTGCAGGCCCCGGCGAGACCTTCTGGCAATTCCGCCCTTTCCTCTCCGGTGAAGCCGCTCGGCAGGTTGACTGGCGCCGCTCCGCCCGCGACAACAATCTTTATGTACGTGAGCGCGAATGGGAAGCAGCCCAAACCATCTGGGTCTGGGCAGACCTGTCCGTCTCCATGTGTTTCCGGAGCAAACAAGCTGCCGCCTCTAAACGCGACCGCGCTTTGCTGCTCATGCTGGCTCTGACCTGTGCCCTGAATAAAGCCGGCGAACGGGTCGGCCTGGCAGGCCTGACGAGACCCCTGGCCAGCGGAAACTCAATGCAGATCATCGCAGAGACCCTCGCGCACGCCCCCCCCGAAGTCACGCTTCCAAATCCGGAAGGAATCCATCGCTTTTCAGAAATTGTGCTCTTTTCTGACCTGCTCGATCCGCCGGAAAAGCTGGAAAAGTGGATGGCCAGTATCGCCAGCACAGGCGCAAAAGGCCACCTTATACAACTGCTGGACCCGCTTGAAGAGACTTTCCCGTTCACCGGACCAACCCGGTTCGAAGATCCTGAAAACGGAGAGCAGCTCAAGGCAGGTCGTGCGCAAACATGGCAGCAGGAGTACCTGCATCGCCTCGCCGCACATAAAGACCAGATCATCACGCTCGCCTGTAAATTCGGCTGGAGCTATACTCTGCACCACACAGACCGCCCGTCGGTCCAACCGCTGATGTTGCTTCATTCCCACCTGGCAGATGCACCACAACATAAAATGAGAGGAGGTCATCCATGATGAGTTCTCTTCTGCCAATAGGGTTTGCAGCACCGTGGGTTCTCACCGCACTCGCAGCTCTGCCCGTTCTGTGGTGGCTGCTCCGCACCACACCGCCTCAGCCTGCACACATCAAGTTCCCGCCTCTGCGCTTACTGCTTTCTCTTCGCAATAAAGAAGAAACCCCTCAACACACCCCGTGGTGGTTGATCCTGTTGCGTCTTATGCTGGCAACAATCCTCATTATCTCCATGGCTGGCCCCGTCTGGAAACCGCTGGATATTGCTGAGCCTGAAACAGGCCCACTCTGGCTCATCGTCGACAATGGCTGGGACTCATCAGCTGATTGGGATCGCCAGATCCGCATGGCGGAACTCATTGTAGACGGCGCTGCGCAGAACAACAGAACCGTCATGCTGGTCACCACTGCTGATGGTCCTGCCCAGCCCATGCGCCTTTCCAGTGCACAGGAAATTGCCGACCAGCTTCGCGCACTAACCCCTCAGGGCTGGCCAGCCGCCCGGTCAGAACTCATCCCTGCTCTGCAAAAGCAGGCAGATAAGAAAGCGCCCGGTGCAATCCTCTGGTTCTCCTCACCGTTGGAAGAGCCTTCCGTCACCAGCTTCGCAAGAGGCCTGGCCAACATTGCCAGAGCATCAGATGTCCGAGGAAGCTCGTTCCTCATCTATCGTTCAGACACCCCGGTCTATGCACTCAAACAATTGCGAAACACTGCCGGAGCCATGACTGCTACGGTCCTCCGGCACCCCGCCCCCCTGGCCGAGACAGTGACGGTCCGCGCCTTTGATCGCAAGCAGCGGGTTATTGCAGAGCAGACCATTGAGATGAAACCAGGACAAGGCGCCGCGGAAATTTCACTGGAGCTGCCGTCAGAACTGCGCAACGACATCACAAAGCTCACCATTCCCGGCAAGTCCAGCGCTGGCAGCACTGTGCTTGTGGACGAGCATTGGCGCCGCCGCAAAGTCGGTCTGTTCGCCGGCGGTTTTGCTGACCGTTCTCAACCTCTGCTCTCCCCGCTTTACTATCTGGAACGCGCACTCGCTCCATTCGCAGACCTTCCGCCAGCGAAAAGCACAGACATCACCAGTGCCATCTCCGACTATTTCGACAAAGGCATTTCTGTTCTGGTCCTCGCTGAAGTCGGCACCCTGCCCAGGACAACAGAGGCTGACATTGCCAGCTGGGTCTCCAGGGGCGGCACACTGGTGCGCTTCGCAGGCCCACAACTACCGGAAAAACAAGATTCTCTCATCCCGGTTGACCTCAGGCGGGGTGATCGCAAACTAGGGGGCTCCCTTTCCTGGAAAGAGCCTCAGGCGCTCAGGTCATTTTCTGAAAACAGCCCATTCCGTTCCATCACCCTCCCCAAAGACGTCACAGTCAATCGTCAGGTACTTGCAGAACCCACCGCAGACCTTCCGGACAGAACATGGGCCTCACTGGAAGACGGAACCCCACTTGTAACAGCCAGAAAACACGGCAACGGAACCATTATCCTGTTCCATGTAACACCTGATACCAAATGGTCCAGCTTGCCTCTTTCCGGTAGTTTCGTAGATATGCTGCGGGCCATCACAAGCATATCATCAAAGGCAGCCTTCAATCCGGATGAAGAATCAGACGGCACAGGATCAGCCTCCGCCCTGCCGCTGCTCAAAATGCTGGACGGCTATGGAAAACTCACATCCCCCTCTGCCAATCATACACCTGTTCCAGAACGCGACTTTGCAACCACCCACCCGGGCCGCGACACCCCCCCGGGTCTCTACGGCACCGACGATACAGCACGCGCACTCAACCTCCTGGAAGATGAGGACAACCTGATCCCGTTGGACCTGAAACCTTTGCCCATGGCCAAAATATTAGATTACCCCTCGGAAAAACCACAGGACTTGCGCGGTTGGTTCTTCTCCATCGCAATCCTGCTGGCTTTGCTGGATACGCTCGCTCTGCTCTGGCTTTCCGGCAAATTGCGCCGGAGCCAGTTCACCAACGCTGCTGCTCTGCTGCTGATCGCCTCCAGCCTAAGCCTGTCCGGCGCTGATAAAACGCAGGCACAGGACAACGCAGAACAGTTCGCTCTCGACGCTTCACTGGATACCCGTCTTGCCTATGTTATGACGGGAGTGCCAGAGGTGGATGAAATCAGCCGCGCCGGCCTGTTTGGCCTCACCAGATTGCTTACAGACAGAACCGCGCTCGAACCCGAAGCCCCGACAGGACTGGACTTGCAAAGCCATGAGCTGGCCTTCTTCCCAATCATCTACTGGGCCATTGATGCAGGCATGCAGATGCCAAGCCCTGAAGCCATGTCGCGGATCAGCGCCTACATGCGCAACGGCGGTACCATCCTGTTCGATACCCGGGATGCGTTCGGACCCAGCGCAAACTCTCCAAACAAACTAAAGCTTCAGCAACTTTTGCGCGGGCTGGATATTCCTGGTCTGGAACCTGTTCCGCAAGATCACGTGCTGACCAAAACCTTCTATATTCTGAATAAATTCCCAGGCCGTTACAATCAAAGCCCCATGTGGATACAGGCCAGCGCGACCACCTCAGATGGCAGCCATCCTGTGCGTGCAGGCGATGGCGTGTCCCCCATCATGATCAGTGGCAACGACTTCGCTGCAGCATGGGCCATCGATACAGCAGGGAACTACCTCTACCCAACCATTCCCGCAGATGGCAATCAGCGCGAGATGGCAGCCCGCGTGGGCATCAACATCCTAATGTACACCATGACCGGCAACTATAAGGCAGATCAGGTTCACATCCCAGCCCTGCTGGAACGTATCGGCCAATAGTGGGCCAGGAAACAAGACGCGGAGCGCAGCTACACACATGAAATGGTCTCTTTCCATCGACCCGCTTCTGCCTCTTCCGGCAATAATCGCACCCGGAGTAATCATAGCTCTGGTCTGCGCCTACCTCCTCTTCGCAGGCATGCGCGGTGCCCTGATCCGCTCCACCGCCCTGGCGCTGCTGGTTGTGGCACTGCTCAATCCAGCTGTCTTACGGGAGGATCGGGAGTACTTGCCAGGTACCGTTGTTCTCGTCTCTGACAACAGCATGAGCCAGCAACTGGAAAACCGCGCAGAGCTGACCGAGGCTGCACGGGAAAGTATCGTCAGTCAGCTTCAGGCCATCGATGGTATCGATCTGCGACAGGTTTCTCTTAACGACGCCACTATGGAAAACGGCGATGGCACCCGCGCCTTCGCCGCAATCTCCAATGAGCTGGCAGATGTCCCACCAGAAAGAATAGCCGGAGCCATCGTGATCACCGATGGTCAGATACACGATGTACCAGTCACAGCTGAAAAGCTAGGCTTCTCTGCTCCGGTCCACGCACTTGTCACAGGTCGCGAAGGCGAATTTGACCGCCGGTTGAAAGTCGCTAAAGCCCCGCGTTTTGGCCTGGTCGGCTCAACACAGGTTGTCCAGCTGGAGTTGATTGAGGAAGGTACACAGCAGCCCTTTGGAAATCGCGCTGAAATCATAGTCCGCCGCAACGGCGATATCCTGTCCAAACAGTTTATCTCCTCAGGCTATCCGGCTGAGGTCGCTGTCGGGATCGAACACGGCGGCCAGAACATCTATGAGTTTGAGGTGGAAACGCTCAAAGGCGAGCTGACACCGCTGAACAACCGCACCCTTGTCACCATTGATGGTGTCCGCGAAAATCTCCGTGTGCTGCTGGTTTCCGGTTCTCCTCATGCAGGTGAGCGCACGTGGCGCAACTTACTTAAATCAGATGCGTCTGTGGATCTCGTCCACTTCACCATCCTGCGCCCGCCGGCAAAGCAAGACGGAACCCCAATCAACCAGCTGTCTCTGATCGCCTTCCCAACCCGGGAACTGTTCTCTGTCAAGATCGACGAATTCGACCTCATCATCTTCGACCGCTATGAGCGCCGCGGTGTCCTCCCCTTGCTCTACTTCGACAACATCGCCCGTTACGTCAATGACGGTGGAGCTGTCCTCATTGCAGGCGGCCCTGACTACGCTGAGGCCAACAGTATCTTCAGAACCCCGCTGGGCCATGTGCTTCCAGCATCTCCAACCGGGGAAGTCTTCGAAGAACCCTTTTTTGCCAATGTCTCAGAGATCGGCCTGCGCCATCCGGTAACACGCGATCTGCCAGGTGCTGGCGAAAGCCCGCCAAAGTGGGGCAAATGGTTCCGCCTCGTCGGGGCGAATGTGCGGGAAGGCCAGCCCATAATGACGGCGCTGGGCGATAAACCCCTGCTCGTCCTCAGCCGCGTCGGCAAAGGCCGCGTTGCTGCTCTGCTGTCCGATCATGTCTGGCTCTGGGCAAGAGGTTATGAAGGCGGCGGCCCACACGTCCCTCTTCTTCGCAGGCTGGCGCATTGGCTTATGAAAGAGCCAGATCTGGAAGAAGAAGCCCTCCGCTTATCGTTACGTGGTTCTGATCTGCTTGCGGAGCGACAAACCCTCGCCACTCTGGTTGATCCGGTCACGTTCACTTCTCCCTCCGGCAAAACAGAGCAACTGGAGCTGATAAAGGACACAACAGGACACTGGACAGTATCCGTCAAAGCCGAAGAGCACGGCCTTTATTCAGCAACAGATGGAGTACACACCGCACTGATTAACGTCGGTCCGCCAAACCCGAGAGAATTTCTGGAAGTGGTCTCAACCGCAGACAAACTCGCTGACATCACAGAACAGACAGGCAGTACAACCTTGCGGATCGGCGGCAATGACGGAGCATCCTTATCCCTGCCCAATATCATCGCGCAGAATTCATCCGTTCAATATCATGGAAACGGCTGGATCGGCATCAAACGCACAGACGCCAGCACACTGAACGGCATAGACCGTTACCCGCTTCTCGTCGGCTTCCTCGGCCTTACCTTACTATTGGGGCTTCTGTCCTTGACCTGGCATCGTGAAGGACGATAGAAAAACATCCTAAATGGAAACGTTATCTGCAGGATGATCAAGAGCGTTTCCCGAAAATTGCCTTCGGTTTTTGGTTAAAAATATGCATAAAAACAGAAAGCCAGAGCATGGTGCGTGAATGAGCATAAACGCAACATGCTCCAGTTATCCTGCCCAGCCTTTCAGGTCGCTATTGCCAGCGAACCCCGCATCATGTTCACCAGTTGAACGTTATCTTGCTTGCTCGCCACAAGCGCAGGCTTCACATAGCCACCAACCACAGCACCAGTTGGCATTGTCCCTGTTTGCAGTTTCAAAACGAGCACCCGATCCGGATCAACTGGTCCTGGCAGCGTGATCCGGCCATGAGGAACCTGCTCATAACCGTGTGGCCCATAGTAAGAATGATCACCAACCAACAAGATGGACTGAACGCCTCGCGCTTTGGCCTCGGCCGCAACTGTCTTCAGCAAAAGACCACCCAGCCCCTTCCCTTTATAGGTGGCTTTCACAGTTAACGGCCCCAGCAACATGCTCTGGCTGTAACCAATCATGATCGGCGTGAGTTTTACAGACCCGGCAATCTCACCGTTCAGCTCCCCGACAAAACACAGCTGGGAGGCTTGCTGAACGCCTTCACGGATCCTGAACGCCGTCCGCCCAAACCGTTCAGGGCCAAACGCCTCTGCTTGCATCTGCTCAATCTCAGAGAAATCTGCCGGGGTTTCCTGCCGCACCAGCCATTTTGAAACTACCATAGTTCACACCACAAATCGAAGGAGTAAAACCGTCGATCCGTGTGGCTCGGTCAGTCAGACCGATATTGGGAGCACACTGAGAGAAGGACGGCACGATGCACCATGCGAGAACAAATCCCGCGCGTTCATTCGTCGTCGCTGTTCCCAGCAAATAGCCATAAGGCCTGCACCCCAAGTACCCGGTTCCTCGTATGCGACAGCACACGAAACATAATTTCATACGCTTGGATAACACGCAAATTTTCTGTCGTAAAGTGCAAAACCAAGTGCAGATGCGTATTCGTTAGTTGTAGTCCACTTTCACACAGGCCACTGGGAAACAACTACCAATAGGGATCAGGTTCACCTTCACCCGCAATTTCCTTCAGACGACGCAACGTCGCCGGACTCACATCATCTGGTAAAGCATCCAACGCAAATAGCTGTAGATCTGAGATTTCCAGCGCCGGCCTTATCCAGTTCGGATCTTGCTCCAGCAGGCTGACTTTAAATAAACCCACTTGATCGCGACCAGTTCCACCACGATTCAGATGCAGGGAAAGCAACGTCACATCCGGCCCATATCCATATCCCGTTTCTTCCACCAGCTCTCTGCGGGCAGCCTCAGCTATTGTCTCCCCGGATTCAACAGCTCCACCAGGAAAATACCAGCCTGTCAGATATTGATGACGCACGAGAAAGGCCCGGTTTTCAGCGTCAAATGCCGTTACGCGCACACCTGACGCCATCCCTCGACTCAAACGACTCAAAAAAGCGCCGGATTGCACCAGAAAATTGATAAATCGCGCCTTAAAGCTTGCCACGCTCGGCATCTCATTCGATATAATCAATTGATATAGCGGAATTAAATTCCGGAATATCAAGTATGCAAAAAGTGCATATCACCCTTGCAAAACTAACATTACACAACCTGCAGGACAGGCGTAAAAAGAGTTCAAAGAACAAGCTTAATTCCAAAAACTAATCAGTTCGGCCCCATAACCTAATTATAACAGACACCCAATCCGCGTTTCTCAAATCGCAGGAGTAAACCGTCATGCTTGCTAAAGTTCTTGCTCGCTTCCGTCGCGCAAAACGTTTCCATTGGACCCCAGCAGTCGATTCTGCAAACATCCATGACAATGCTGTTTTGCGCCCATCTTCTTGCCTTTAAGGAAATTCAGAAGTCAGCATTGCTGATCTGTTAAATGCGCTTGATGGTAATTCCCGGATTTAAGGAAAACTCCTTGACCTCTGTCGCAATGCAGCGATGATGCGCAAGCCATGTTTAAGCTTGTACACATATCTGACCCACATCTGGGTCCATTGCCCGATGTTCAGCCAGTCCAGCTCGCCTCGAAGCGTGTTCTTGGCTACATAAACTGGCGGCGCAACCGCGCCCATGCAATGACCAACTCTTATCTTGATGCACTGATACGCGATATTCACGCGCAACAGCCGGATCATATTGCGCTTTGCGGAGACCTGGTCAATATCGCACTGCCCAAAGAGGTTGCCGGAGCCAGAGACTGGCTCGCAATCGTGGGGTCTCCCGATACTTTATCCCTGACACCCGGCAATCATGACGCCTATGTCCCTGGCGCTTTAAAGCAAGCCTATGGCGCCTGGCGACCATACATGCAAAGCGACCCCGACCTTGGCCTGACACCACCACCGGGAAACGATCCACACTTCCCGTTTGTGCGAAGACGCGGCAACATCACGATTACTGGCCTCTCCACTGCCAGGGCAACCGGCCCTTTCATGGCAACCGGCCATATCAGCAGCAACCAACTGCGTGAGCTGGCAGATCAGCTAGGACGGGCAAAAGAGCGGGGAGACTTCCGCGTTGTCATGCTGCACCACCCACCTGTGCGCAACGCTACTGCGTGGTATAAGCGCCTTGTCGGCTCCAGCCGCTTCCGCAACATCATCGCAGAACACGGTGCAGAGCTGGTCCTGCATGGCCACACCCACCGCGCTACACGTATGGAGATCAGCGGACCAGAAGGCCCGGTACCTGTGATTTGCGTTCCATCTGCATCAAATGGTCTGAGTGGCCATAAACCACCTGCTCGCTACAATCTTTTCACGATTGGAAAAGATGGTGACGGATGGTCATGCATCATGGAAGAGCGCGGCTTTACAACATCAGAAGAAGGCGTCCATCACATCGCACAGCACGATCTGCCCATACCCGGCTTAAGGCTGGCTGCTTAGAGCCGCGCCCGAAAAGCAGGCCCGGCTCCCGGATTACAAAAATACGCATAAAGACAGAGAGGCAGACTTGTGCCTCTCATAAAGACGGCGCTTAAGTCGTAAACGGGTTGGCATAAAGGGCCAGCGCTACAAGGCCCGCTGCCCCAAGAACAGTCCCAAGTAAAAGTCCGCTGATCATAATAAAGAAGTCTCGCGTTTTATTACGCCTGGCTAATGCGGCTTTCCCTGCGTTTTCCTGTTTAAGCTGACCCAGCCTCTTGCCTGTCGGGACATCTTGCCGGTGAATGCGGCTAAGCATCCAGTCTGCTTCCAGCGCGCGTTCCTTTTCAATAATCCGCTCAGCAATGTACTCGGTGATACAGTCCGCCATATCGTCTATATCGGCAGTCTCAAGTAAAACCATCCGCCCCAGACGGGTCTCCTTTACAAAGCGGTAGGAGTGGCAGTCACGCCCCATCAACACGTGACTTGTCATGTCAATCCACAGGCGCGGCTGGGTACCGGGAACGATTTGAAAGGCAAACTGATCATCATCCTCAGGAACCTCCTTGAAAACATCAATCAGCTCTTCACTTAACAGTTCAAGGCGTGCCTTTTCGCTCTCCTGAAGGCCCACAACAACATCTGTCCGCTCCATTTCCGCAACACGAACTTTGCGAATACTATCTCTCAATGACCGTACCTTTTCATGAGGCACAACGTTGTCATGTAGCTCTGACATGGTCGCTCCCGAATGTCCGGCTGAATACACCCCGTTTCAACCGCTCCCAAGCCTACGCAGAACCAATCGATTTGAGGGCAACCCTCACACATCGTCCACGATTAATTAAAGGTACATGGTAAAAGGAAACTAACACATCCTCGATAAAACTCTAATGAAACCTCACTGATTGTCCCGTTTTGGAGCATTTTTCCAACTTCAGGCCTGAGGGGCGGGCTGCTGCACAACTTCAGTTTAGCGCAGAAAAGCTAATGCACGCAATCACCGGAGCGTATTCCCTAACAATGGCTCCGGTTATCGGGGTACACGTAAAAATAAAGAGTTAAGTATAATTCCTTAATGCATGTGAACGCAACATACTCCACTGCATCAGACGTCCCGGAAGGTTCAGCCAGGCAACCTGTCCTGCCCTACGGCAGCAACGGAATGTGAGGAGCACAGGATCTGTCAAGAAGCTCATTCAGGCGCGGATCATCAGTAACTTCAATGGACCGCCTGAAGGGTTTAAAGCCACTGCGGAGGTAAAATTGCAGTGCATGTGGGCTATCCCCTGTGCATGTGTGTAACCAGAATCGCTTCACCTCAGGACGTGAGAAGGCCTTGCTGATCGCATGGTTCATCAACCAGCGACCTGCGCCACCGCCGACAACTTCTGGCACAAGCCCAAAATAGTTCAGTGTGACCTCATCTTTTCCGGCAACATCCAGTTCCAGCATTCCAACAGGCTCCCCTTCCTTCATAGCCCGATAGAACTCAATGGTTGGTTTGCTCAGTGTCGCTTCCAGTTCTTCATCACTCATCAACAGACGGCCAAACCAAAGCCACGGCTCGCCCACACGTTTGAAGAGGGATCGATATGCCGCGCTGTCAACTTCCCAGGCACGCTCCAGCATAAGATCAGGACGGTCAATCAGTTTGAGAGCAGGCTTCTCCAACATCTCCAGATGCGTCACCACAGTTGCAACTTTTCCATCTGGCAGGTCTGTGTATCCATTAAGGTCCAGTTGAATATGCGTCATCCCACTCTCTCAGATTAAGAAGAAACAATACACTGGGTAACGGGTAAAGAAAAGGGCAGCAAGTGCTCCAATCTCACGAAACACCTGGGCGCCTATATGGTTGCCACAGTTTTCAGACGCGCACGCGGGTGGACTTCGTTTTGGCTCATGACAAACGTATGTGCTCTGAAACGCTCAACAATGGAACGCACGAATGGACGCGATTGAGCAGAGCATAACAGCACAGGGACTTCGCCTTTATTGGCAGCCGCCTCATAGGCATCACGAACCAACCCAACGAACTCCTGAAGCTTTGAAGGCGCCATTGCCAGCTGGCGATCATCTCCATCCCCAATAATGCTTTCAAGGAAAGCGGATTCCCATTGAGGACTCAGACTGATCAAAGGCAGATAACCCCCGGGCGCCTGATTGGCAGAGCAGATTTGACGCGCCAGACGGGTACGAACATGCTCCGCAATGGCATTCGGGTTCCGCGTTGATCCAATCGCGTCCGCAATCCCTTCAAGAATTGTACCCAGATCGCGAATGGAAATGCGCTCTTCCAGCAGAGCCTGCAGTACACGTTGAATACCTGAGATTGAAATCTGTGCAGGAACGATATCTTCCACCAGCTTGGACTGCTCTTCGTCCAGCTTCTTCAACAGGACCTGAACATCCGCATAAGTCAGAAGCTCGGAGATATGAGACTTTATGGTCTCAGTCAGATGCGTTGAAATAACCGTTGCCGGGTCAACCACCGTGTAACCAAGCAGATTGGCTTCTTCACGATACCGGGCCTCCACCCAGGTTGCAGGTAAGCCGAAGGTCGGTTCAGTGGTGTGCGTCCCTGGCAGGCGCACCTGCCCACCAGCAGGGTCCATTACCATGAACTGGTTCGGGAACAGGGAACCGCCACCGGCATCCACTTCCTTGACCTTGATCATGTAATCGTTAGCGCCAAGCTGAATATTGTCAAGTATACGAACAGACGGCATGATCACGCCCATATCCATCGCAATCTGACGACGCAACGCTTTGATCTGTTCGGTAACCTGATCAGTTTCCTGCTTGTTACGACCATTGATGATTGGCAGCAATGCATAACCCAGTTCAATCCGCAGCACATCCATCTTAAGGCTGTCAGAGATCGGTGCTTCCTGCGGCTCTTCTGGCGCTTCAGCTTCAACTTTGGCCGCAACTTCCACTGCTTTTGCCATAGCGTGCTTCTTGCTTGCCCGCCGCGCCAGATAGCCGGCAGCCGCCGCTAAAGCAAGAAACGGCAACATCGGCATACCCGGCAGGAAGGAAAGCACGACCATCACAAAGGCAGACATGCCCAGCGCTTTAGGGTAGCCGGTAAACTGCTTAACAAGAGCCTTATCAGCAGCGCCCTCAACACCAGCCTTTGAAACAAGAATACCCGCAGCCGTGGAGACGATCAGAGCCGGAATCTGAGAGACCAGACCATCACCAATCGTCAGCAGCGTGTAGTTTTCAGCAGCTTGCGCGAACGTCAGATTCTGCTGCATCACACCAATAACGATACCACCAATCACGTTGATAAACGTGATCATCAGACCGGCGACCGCATCACCGCGTACAAACTTGGAAGCACCATCCATGGAGCCAAAGAAGGTGGATTCTGCTTCCAGCTCCTTACGGCGGGCCCGCGCAGTCTCTTCATCAATCAGACCTGCACCCAAGTCTGCATCAATTGCCATCTGCTTACCGGGCATCGCATCCAGGGTAAATCGAGCGGAAACTTCCGCGATACGGCCGGAGCCCTTTGTAATAACGATAAAGTTCACAATCACAAGGATTGCAAAAACAATAATCCCGATGACGAAATTACCACCCATCACAAAGCTGCCGAAGGCTGCAATCACATTACCGGCTGCATCCGCTCCCTCATGTCCGTTCGCCAGGATCAGTCGCGTCGATGCCATATTTAAGGAAAGCCGCAACATGGTCGCGATCAGTAAAACAGTAGGAAAAGCAGAAAATTCCAATGGTTTCTGAATAAAAAGCCCCACCATAAGAACCATGACAGAAAAGATGATTGAAATAGCGAGGAACATGTCCAGAAGCATGGCAGGCATTGGAACAATGAGCATCACAAGGATGACCATCACACCGATAGCAAGCCCAAGGTCACCTTGTTTTATGGCGCCCCAAAGGTCCTGAAAAAAGGCTGAGTTACCAGCAGTACCTAATCGGGCCACGCGAGCAGCAGAAGGAGACCTGTTGCCACCCTCCTGAACCACTTGTGTATTTGTCTCTTCAGACATTTGCACGCCCTGTCCGTTCTTATGAATCTACGGTGCCGAAGCGTGCTTCGCCTGGCCCGGGAACCTCAACACCTTCTTTGGTGTAAAGGTTCAGCTTGTTTCGAAGCGTGCGGATCGAAATGCCCAGGATCTTTGCCGCGTGCGTACGGTTCCCAAGACAATGATCCAGCGTGTCCAGAATAAGATCACGTTCCACATCTGCAACTGTACGCCCGACCATATCACGCGAGACGGCTTCAGCTGCATGGGCCGCCCGAGAAGCTGTTTGCTGACCTGCCCCCACCGCAATTGGAGATCCATCAGGCATGCGAATAGCGTCTGCATCAATTTCAGTACCAGTTGAAAGAAGGACAGCGCGATGCATGGTATTTTCCAGCTCCCGCACATTTCCCCTCCATTGGTTCGCCAGCAAAAGCTGACGGCCTTCCTGAGTGATTGGCAGCGCTTTGGTACGGTTCGCCTTCGCGTAAACTTCAATGAAGTGACTTGCCAGTTCCAGAATATCTGCTGGACGCTCCCGCAGTGCTGGCAGCTTCAGGTTCACCACATTCAGGCGGTACAGCAAATCCTCACGAAAGCTGCCATTGCGCACTTCCTCGGCCAGGTCACGGTTGGACGTCGCGATGATGCGAATATCAACTGGAATCGGACGACTGCCGCCAACACGGTCAATCACCCGCTCCTGAATAGCACGCAACAACTTGGCTTGCAGACGAACATCCATTTCAGAAATCTCGTCCAGCATCAAAGTACCGCCATTGGCTTCCTCAAATTTACCAATACGACGTGCGACAGCGCCGGTGAAGGCCCCCTTCTCGTGGCCGAAAAGTTCGGATTCAAGGAGATGTTCTGGAATTGCAGCACAGTTTATGGAGATAAAGGCCTTATCTGTACGACCGGACTTGCTGTGCAGGAAGCGGGAAATCACTTCCTTGCCCGACCCGGACTCACCCGTAATAAGAACCGATGCATCGGAAGGTGCGACCTGCTCCGCCAACTTGATAACACTCGCCATTGCCGCATCGCGATAGATCAGATCTTCGCGCTCTTCGGTCACAGCAGCCAACACCGCAGCAATCAGCTCCGGATCTGGAGGCAGCGGAATGTATTCCTTTGCTCCTGCCCGAATAGCGGACACTGCCGCCCGTGCATCCGTTCCCAACCCGCATGCAACGAGCGGCACATGAATACGTTCGCGTTCTGTCAGTTCTACCAACTGACCAATATCTTCATTGACATCAACCATCAGAAGGTCCGCACCCTGGCCAGAGCGTAAGACTTTCATAGCCTCAGGAACGCCAGGCGCATGAGTAACAGATGCACCACGCTCCATCGCGATCTTGGTTGCGGTCGTCAGCTGACCGCCAAGGGTACCAACGATCAAGAGCCGCATGTCAGTTCCTTTCCATTACGCCCCATGACAATTACTTATCCGCCTTGATGATTTCCGTCATGGTGACGCCAAGCTTATCTTCCACGAGCACAACTTCTCCCCGCGCGATCAGCCTGTCATTCACGTAAACGTCGATGGCTTCGCCCACCTTCCGGTCAAGTTCCATAACAATCCCGGCATCCAAATGCAGAAGGTCGGAGACCTTCATCTTCGTATGCCCGAGGACTGCAGCCAGCTGGACCGGAACATCAAAAACGGCTTCCAGATCAGCAGCTGCCTTAATCCCGCCTGCGCCTTCTCCATCCAGGCCACCAGCGCGCTGGGTACTCTGGTGTTGGTCCAGCACCATTCCCTGTTCATCACTGCTCATAATCAACCTTTCTGATCGCGCACCCGGCATAGCCGGTACAGCCATAGGCAAAAGCTAAAATCACCCTGTTCGACCGGCCCGCTCACGGGCATCGAAATGAGATTTTATGACTTGTTCAATATGCTCAATCGTCTTGCGACGATCACGAATAATTCCACCATCCGGCCATTCAATCCGGCAGTCGCCACGTGACATACGCTCTGATTTCACAACATGCACCTTGCCTTCAAAGCTGCTGTTCAAAACCAGACCTTCAACCATGTCTTGCAGTGCGTATGTATCCTCTGTCGGCACCTCGATCAAAATTTGAGGTATTTTGCGCAAAGGAGCCAGACATTCAGCTAGCAACGCCACAACTTCAGCGAGTGGTTCACGCGCAATCAGGTGGCTGCACAGACGACGCGCGATCAGGAAGCACATTGAAACCAAATTCTGCTCTTGAGCCCGGAGCTGACGTTCAAAATCACCAAGAGCAGCTTCCAGTTGCTCCCCCAACACCATGAGCTCTTCCTGAGCACTCAGCTTCTGCTGCTCGGCGACGGCCTGCCGGGCCTTCATCTCACCACGGGCAAACGCAGCTTCTTCTGCAGCTTTTAAAAGCTGCTGGTGCTCAGCAATTGTAATCACAGGCTCCGGTGCAGCACCCTCATCAACAGTCGCGGCAGCCTCTTCAATCGACTTGGTGTCGAACAGAAAGCGTTGCCGCACAGCACCCTGAGGCATCACTGTAACCATCAGGCAGCCTCCTGAGTAAACAAGGGGAAGAAGAGATTAATAGACAAATTCCTCCTCCCCTTTTTTCTTGTTAATACTGATTTCACCAGATGCTGCCAGGTCTTTTGCCTTTAAAACAAGTGCACTTTGCGCTTCATCTACTTCTCGTAACCGGACTGGTCCCATACTATCCATATCTTCCTGAAGCATCTTTGCTGCACGCGATGACATGTTGGATGTAAAGAAAACAACCGCAGTCTCGGACGCCCCTTTAAGAGCCATAGCCAGCCGGTCTTTCTCCACATTGCGGAGCAACGTCTGACAGGCAGCAGAATCCAGCTTCAACAAGTCTTCGAAGGTAAACATCAAATTTCGAATACGCTCAGCAGACTCACGGCTGTCTTCTTCCAAAGCGGCCAGAAAGCGTCCTTCAGTCTGCCGATCGAAATTATTGAAGATATCAGCCATCATCTCGTGGCTGTCCCTGCGACTTGTCTGAGACAGGTTCGACATAAATTCGACACGTAAGGTTTGTTCAACCTTTTCAAGAATGTCCTTTTGAACCGACTCCATGCGCAGCATCCGGTTCACCACTTCCAAAGCCAACTCCTCATTAAGGAGTGCGAGTACCCGGGCTGCATGATCACTTTGGATTTTCGAAAGCACCACAGCAATTGTCTGTGGATATTCATTCTTCAGATAGTTCGCAAGAACGGCTGCAGGAACATTAGAGAGCTTTTCCCACATATCCCGGCCAGCTGGCCCTCGTATCTCCTCCATAATGATCCCAACACGATCAGCAGGCAGGAAAGACTTCAGCAAGCGCTCTGTGACATCAACGTTGCCATTTAACGCCCCACGTGTTGAAAGCCGTTTTAGAAAGTCAACAAACAGCTCTTCAAGCATAGTCGGTGTTACAGGACCAAGGCTCGCCATAGCGCTGGACACCTGACGCACTTCAATCTCGTCAAGTCCCTCCCAGATAGCTTTTCCGTATTCCTGCCCAAGTGCCAGGAGCAGAACAGCTGCACGCTCTGCTCCTCCAAGCTCTCGTTCAGCCACGCCGGAGATGACCGATAATTCCTGTCCTGTCCCTTCTTGCAGCAGGTTCTTTTCATCCATGCTATGCTGCCTCGTTCAACCAGCCGCGAACGATATTGACAGCTTCGCTCGGAGATTCTTCGATCAGTTCACTTATTTGCTGAATCGAACTTTGATGGAGAGCTGCCTGCATTTTGGCATCTTCAATCCACTCTGCTGTTGGCATCTCAGAGGGAGCTCCATCGCTCTCACCAACAACACCCCCAATTTGCGCAGGGCTCGCAGCAACCAGCGTACCATCTGACAGCATCTGCACACCGCGCTCTGCCACTGACGCTCTTTCCTCCTCTTTGGCCAGAATACGCTTCATCAGCGGAGATACGGCAAAGATAAGAAGCAGAATGGTGATCACAAACAGAACACCCAGCTCAGCAAACTTCATGATATCAGCGCGTGTAAAGTCAAACAACGCACCTTCGCTGTCACCTAAATCCTTGAGAGGTGCTTCAACAAAGCGCATATTGATCACTTCAACAGTGTCACCACGATGCTTGTTAAAACCCACGGCAGTCCGAACCAGCGTAGCAATCTGCTCCAGATCATCTTTGCTACGCGGCTGATAGGTCTGCGTTCCATCCTCACTGGTTGTGTAAGTCCCATCAACCAGAACTGCTACAGATAACCGCTCCACACCACCTGCCTCGTAGATCTCCGTCACCGTACTCTTGGAGATCTCGTAGTTCAGAATTTCCTCAGAAACATTCGAGGCATCCCTGGGGCGGTCAGAGCTGCCAGCGGCATCAGCATTTGGCAGCTGGTTACCGACAGAAACTGTCTCTTCGCCGTTGGAGGAGGATGCATTCTCTTCTTTACTTTGAGACGAACGCAGCACTTGCCCGTCGGGATCGAACAGCTCCTGTGTCTCAGTTTTGCGGTTATAGTTGATTTCTGCAGCAACCCGCACACGAGCACGACCGGTTCCAACGACATTGTTGAGGATCTCTTCAACCTGTTGCCGCAGGCGAGCCTCCATTGTCAAACGTCGTTCATCCAGCGAAGAACCGCCAGCCAGCCCTTGTTTATCCCCGGTTCCGCTGGCAAGCAAAGTACCGCGCTCATCGACGATAGAGACATAGGATGGCTCCAGTCCTTCAACTGCCGTTGCAACAAGATGCTGAATAGCGCGGATCTGGCCAACTGACACAGAGCCCTGCACCTTAATTGCAATAGAAGCCGTTGGCGGTTCCCGGTCGCGCTGGAATAACTGCTTTTCAGGGATAACCAGATGAACACGCGCAGAAGAAATGCGGCTAATGCTGCGAATAGTTCTCGAAAGCTCCCCCTCAAGTGCCCTGAGGCGGTTCATGTTCTGCACAAAACTGGTTGCGCCCAGTGTATCGGTCTTGTCAAAGATTTCATACCCAACACCACCACCAGATGGCAGGCCAGCTTCCGCCATAGTCATACGTAAGCGATGAACGTTCACCTGAGGCACCAGAACGCTGCGACCGTTGACGCCAAGTTCATAGGAAACGCCCTGAGACTCCACCTGACTAATAATCGCTGCAGCATCTTCAAGGGTAAGGTCCGTGAAAAGTGGCACCATCTGCGGAGCTGTCGCACGAACAATGATGAAACTGAACAGGCCGATCAACGTAACAGCCATCGCCCCCATCGCTGCCAGTCGCGCGGGCCCAAGTCCTTTCAGGAAGTCAAGGATTCCACTCACAGTTGCCGCCCCGTACGTTCAAATCACTCAATCAAAATCACCAGAAATACTATCAACACCCAGGAAATTGGCATGATTTAACCCTGATTTTCTGGTAGGTAAAAATTGCCCGCCTTAGCGTTAACAAAAGGTTAATAAAATCCTAATAATCGGTAACCGGGAAACCTACCCACAAAGAAGCATTGTGGAATATTGCTGGATAGGCCTTTGACCAGGCATTTGAAGAGTCAAATGAATTTTGTATGGCCTGTTCGGCAGATTTTGCCGAAGCAGTTAAGACATCATGGTTAATCTGTAAAATTGCACAAAATGTAACTTCCGCATACAAAAAGGCCAGCTATGACAGCCGGCCTTTTCAAAACCTCAAACCTGTTTGGCTATTACACCCTTTTTGCCTGAAGCCTGCTAGTTGCGATAGTCCTGAACGCGTGTAGCACGCAAGCCAGCTAAACCGTGTCGGTCAATTGAATTCTGCCAGGACAGAAATTCTTCAACCGTCAAAGTATACCGATTACATGCTTCATCCAGAGACAATAAGCCTCCGCGCACAGCCGCAACCACTTCAGCTTTTCTCCTGATGACCCACCGCTTAGTAGAGGTAGGAGGAAGATCCGCTATCGTCAAAGGACTCCCATCGGGGCCGATGACGTATTTTACTCTTGAACGTATATGTTCGGTCATTCTACTCTCACACAAACCATGACCAAGCTGAGGGTGAGAATAGAACAAGGCGCTTAAAATTTGGCTAAGCCCCCATCAATGTTTTGGTAAGATTCATAACCGGGATTCTAAGTGGGCATTAACTACTAGAGAATTCCGCTAACTCCGGTGACTTCTCCTACGGGGATTTTGAGATCGTCCATATATAAAATAATGTCACCGGTGCTGAAGTCAACAGCATCCACTTTCCCTTTCACTTCGGTCTGAACAGCGAAAGGTTCACCGCTGGCATCCTTGGTAAGAACATCAATGGAATAGGCACCATCGCCAGGTTTTGTGCCATTTGCAGCGATTCCATCCCACTCAAAAGTGTTGTCACCTACTTTAAGGTCAATCTCTTCCTGGTAGACCTCAGCGCCCTCGCTGTTTTTAATAATAATGGTTGCCTTACCTGCGGAGGTTGCATCAAGCACCCATGATGCTTTGTCATCTTTAAGCTGCGCTGTCGCACTTTGAGCAGTCACTTCCTTACCGATATAGTTTACAAACTGACTCGCACTTTGCGTTTTGAGCTGCGTGAGCTGCTCCTCTAATTTCTCAGTAGTTGCAACCTGCTGCTCAACCATCGTGTACTGAACCAGCTGATTCGTGAATTCCGCCGAGTCGAGAGGTTCCAACGGGTCCTGGTTCTGCAACTGCGTAGTCAGCAGTGAGATGAACAAATCGAAGTTGGCATTGATGTTGTCCCGGGCGTCTGAGCCGGAAGAACCCGCATTCGGCGTCAAAGCGTTAATTGTGGTCATTGTCTATTTCCTCGTGCGCGGCATCAAACCGAGATATCCAGTCCACTAGCGCGGGCAGCATTATTTAATTTGTTATGTGAGAGATAATTTTCCTCTGGCAACCCGGCACCATCAGCTGCCCGATCCAACTGTGCAACATTTGCCTGCCGGTTATCTTGCTGATCTGAGCTCTGCGACCCGCGCCCTCCAAGTGAGAATTGAAGAGAACTCTTGTCGCTTTCAACCCCGGCCTCCTGGAGAGCCTTTTCCAGCCCCCGTTGATCCCGTTGTAAAAAGTCAAGAGTTTCAGGTCTCTCAACAATCAGATGTGCCCGTACGCGGCCATCCTTGCTAAATTCCAAGGAAACATCGACCCCACCCAAGTCTTTTGGGTCAAGCCGGATTTCAAAACGATCAACACCACCACTTGCCTGCCGGGCGATCTCAGGCCACACTGCATTCGCAACATTTCTCAGCGTAGAGGTTGACAAAGATCCTGTAGAGCGAACTGCGGTGTCAGAACGCATAGCAGCACTAGTACCCCCCTCAGAATTTTCCCAATCAAACTCAGCATCTGCCCCACTTAACGGACCGGCAGCCAGCCCCCAATCAAACGTTGTTTTTGAAGCAACCTGTTCATTCGCTCGCGGCACCTTCGCCTGAATACTGACAGAGGGCACAATATTTTTCTTATCAGCGGAGGTTGCATGCTCGGCAGATTTGCGCAGAACATTAGTAAGCTCGTCGCCACCCGCAGCGTCACCTGCCTCACCAACAGCTTCAGAGCTCACTGTCACCTGCCCGGCTCCACCAGCAGTTTTATCTTTTCCAACCAGCCGTACCGCTGCTGCGGTTACAACACCAGACCGACTTACCTGTTCAGCAGAACGAGTGTCCGCCTCACCACCTTGAACAGAGACTACGTCAACAACCTTCTGCACCTGCGAAATTTGACTATTTGCTTTGGCAAGAACGTCAGGCTTTGAAGTCACATTCGGGAAAATGATGTCACCATCACTTTCAACAGATGCAGATTGCACCGCACGGTGCTGGTTACCTACAAAGCCTGAAACAGTCTGTTCAGTCTGCCGGACAAGCACAGGCTTTACTAAGGAAGCCTCAGCCCCACCTCCAACGGCATCAACAAAAACATCCCCACTACCGGACTGTACACCCCCTTTAACCTCTGCAGCTTGTGGCTGTACAGGCCCGGATTGAACCTTGACACTTTTAACCTCTGGCGCTGCTGCCAGCTCGCTGATCTGACGTTTGGCGGCAGATTGGGATGAACGGACATCTGCATCAATCACGTCACCAGCCAAAACAGGAACATCCCCACGATCAGACTGTACACCCCCCTTAACCTTTGCAGCTTGTGGCTGTACAGGCCCGGATTGAACCTTGACACTTTTAACCTCTGGCGCTGCTGCCAGCTCGCTGATCTGACGTTTGGCGACAGATTGGGATGAACGGACATCTGCATCAATCATATCACCAGCCGATGCCCCGACCTTCCCGCCAGGAGCGTTGACTAAGTTAACGGTTGCATCGACACTTTCGCTCTTTGAAGCCGTAACGACACGATTACCAACTGCATTTGCGACTTGCTCTGCCTTCACCACATTGTTCGCTGGCTTAACTTGCGATGAAGGGGCAGAATTGCGGGGCTGCTCTGGTGTCTTTGATGAACGCGCCGCCAGCACCCGAAAAACATGTGCATCCTGATCTGGTTTCGGGAGTTCCGGGGCATTTAACTCAATTGCAGATGGGCTACTTTGCTTAGCAACAGCATCAGGCAGCTCAGGCGCCGCGCCCTGCCGCAGGTCTGAAGGGTTGCGAAAGTTTTCTGTAGACGGCAGCGTCGTACTAACAGAGCCTGCAACCTGCACAACAGGCCCGGTCTGAGCTGTTCCCCGCTCATCATTCACCTGTGGCGAGACCTGCCCGAAACGCTCAGTTTGTTTTAAAACACCAGGATTTGCAGCGGCATTTTCTACTGCATTAAAAGCGGCTGTCTCGCTTACCCCCAAAGCTGGAGCTGTGTTTTGCACATTGGCAACCACCTGATCCACATCAGCGCCGACTGTTTTTTCTGTTAAGGCTGGTTGACCATCGACCCCCTGGGTGGGTTGGGGCAAAGCAACAAAAGGCACCTTCGCAGTCTTTTCGCCACCCTCAGCGAGAAGCGTTCCATCATTCCTCTGCGGTGCAGCATCCACGCCCGTAACCATGGCTGACAATGAAACATGAGAAACAGTGGAAAGCGTCAGCTCACCAGCCAAACCAGCAACCGCACTCTCACCATTCTCATCCTTAATCAGGTTCAGGCCTAAAGCCGGAAGGTCGCCGCCAGCAGTTAAAGTTCCGCAAAACAGATCCTCCGCAGTCACCGCTGCTCCATCTCCCTCAGAAGCTTTGGCGAGCAGACCAGTGAAATTATCGGCATTTTGACCAAGCACACTTTCACCAGTCAACACATTACGACCCTGCCCGACAACGGGGCCTGAAGGCGTTTGCGGATGAACAGGACCTGCTAAACTCAGCAAAGCAGAATGCGACATATATTCCTCAAACTACGCAACACACGCCATCAGCAACGATGGCCAAAACATTTTGCCCAACAGACAAGCAATTAGCAGGCCAATCTAGAAATATAAATTTCACCAACAAATTCAAACAGATAATTCTAATTCTACATTTCAGGGAATATACTGCAGGATCACTTTCTGCCTCTGCCTCGGCAACAAATGCCCACCCAGTAAAAGCATCAATCAAAAAGATTGGCCTTCCGTTGAGTTTTAGGTATATTCCCGCTAACTGACATGCTCGAAACGTCGCATGCGAAGCGTTTAAAGAGAGCCTGCGTTTAGCTGTCGCCAGAACGTAGCAAGCAAAAGAAACTAATTTGCACTTCAAAGTTCAATGTCGCGAAGGATTGAAATCTGCTCGTGATTGTATAGATAAAGCTCTCACTTAAACGCGCCTGCAGGATGAGGTAATTGGAATGCAAAACAGTCTTGGCCTGCCCGGCCGCCCAGAAGACACACGGGTGGTTGTTGCCATGTCAGGCGGCGTTGATTCATCGGTTGTTGCCGGATTGATGAAGCGCGAAGGCTATGATGTGGTCGGTGTCACTTTACAGCTCTACGATCATGGCGAAGCAATCCAACGCAAGGGTGCATGCTGTGCCGGGCAAGATATCCACGATGCTCGCCGTGTTGCTGAAAAGCTCGACATTCCGCATTACGTTCTGGATTATGAATCCCGCTTTAAAGAGCAGGTCATCGAACGTTTCGCAGACAGCTATATCAACGGCGAAACACCTATTCCATGCGTGACATGTAATCAGACCGTCAAATTCAAAGACCTGCTGGAAACAGCTAAGGATCTGGGTGCTGATGTTCTGGTGACAGGTCATTACGTCCGAACAGGAATGGAAGGCAATCATCTTGCTATGTTCCGCCCTGTTGATCTGGACCGTGATCAAAGCTATTTCCTTTTCGCAACAACTCAGGAGCAGCTCAACTTCCTGCGCTTCCCGCTGGGTGGCATGACCAAACCGGAAGTCCGCGAACTTGCCCATGAGTTCGGGCTGGCAATTGCTGACAAGCACGACAGTCAGGACATCTGTTTTGTGCCGGAAGGTCGCTATACGGACGTTATTGCCAAGCTTCGCCCGTACGCAGCAGAGTCGGGCGATATCGTGCATATCGATGGCCGCGTTCTAGGCCAGCACAACGGCATCATCCATTACACAATCGGTCAGCGCCGTGGTATTGGCGTTGCAACCGGTGACCCTCTCTATGTTGTACATCTGGATGCAGATGGACGGCGTGTGATTGTTGGTCCAAAAGAAGTACTTGCAACTCACAACCTGCTGCTGCGCGAAGTGAACTGGATTGGCCCAGGTGCACTGGATGATCTGCCAGAAGACGGCATAACCATTTATGCAAAGGTACGCTCTACCCGGCCACCAACAGAAGCAATTCTGCGCCAAAATGGCGAAAACGTTTTTGTCGAGCTGGTAGCGGGCGAAATCGGAGTCGCCCCGGGACAGGCTTGTGTCTTTTTCGACAAGGACGGCCAGGAAGCACGCGTCCTTGGTGGTGGCTGGATCCAGCGTGCTGAAAAGCAGGAAGGTGCAGAAGCGGCCCTTAAAGCATTACTCGGGAAAAGCTGGGAAGCAGCAGGCCTCCCTGCTAGCTAAAGCATTGCTTAACTGACCAAATTATTCAAAACGCCCGCCTGAGCTGATTGTAACCGGGCGTTTTTGATCTCCAGGCCTCGTGACGCACTCTGCTCCTTTACGACACCCTGCACAAATCCCAGAAAAGCCAACCCGGATTTTCTACTTTGCAAAGAGAGACATTCTTCCGTTCATGACAACTGAAACTGACAGTTACTGCTCCACAAAACTGGCATTAACCCAAGGTTTTCATGGAGATTTTCACAAGAACCCATATTTCCACAAAACTTACCCAAGAACGCTTGACGCCACCTCTTCGGGGCCTTATACACCCCTTCACAGCGCGGCGGTCACCACCGCATATAGCGCAACGATTGGCGGGGTAGCTCAGTTGGTTAGAGCAGCGGAATCATAATCCGCGTGTCGGGGGTTCAAGTCCCTCCCTCGCTACCATCCTCTCTTCAAAGGAAGATTGAGGCACGAAGGCACCAAAAGCGGTGCCTTTTTTGTTTGCACAATCACACGCCCAAGAAGAAAAGAACATTACATCTGCTTATCTTCAGTCAGCAATTCACCAAACCCGTCAAATATTTTGACGTCCTCACTTTGGTTCACACCTTCAGGAAGGACACACTTAATCAGTCTGGCTTCATGATCTCGAAACTGAATAGAGGATAGTGAACTAATACGCTTCCTATCTCTTGGCTTGGGTCATCTGCTGTAGAGCGGATTAGGGCCTGTTGAGTAACAGGGTTCCCAAATCAGTGAAAATGTGATTCAAGGTTCCTTCTAGGGAGGCTTGGATGAGTTCAGATCGCTTTGTAATAACGGACCGGATGTGGGAGCTTATGGAGCCTCATTGTCTTGGCAGAGCCAGTGATCCAGGTCGAACGGGCAGTGATGGTCGCCTGTTTGTTGAGGCAGTTCTTTGGATTGCCCGCACCAGCAGCCCATGGCGGGATTTGCCTAGGTATTTCGGGAAATGGAATACAGTATTCAAGCGGTTCCGCGAATGGGTCAAACGCGATGTTTTTTCTCGTATCTTCAATGCTTTGAGCGATGAGCCTGATATGGAGTATGCGATGACTGACGGGACCATCGTTAAAGTTCATCGGCACGGACAAGGCGCAAAAGGGGGACTCAAAATCAGGCTATAGGCAAGTCAAGAGGCGGTTTAACAACCAAAATACTGGCGCTGACGGATGCGCTTGGCAATCTGGTGCGTTTTGAGCTGTTGCCAGGTCATCGCCATGACACGGTAGGCGTACCTCCTTTGATTGAGGACATCGACTTTGGCGGCCTGTTGGCGGACAAAGCTTTTGACAGCAACTGGCTCATGAGGATCTGAATGAGCGTCGTGCCATGATTTGTATTCCCAAAGACCGCAACGAAAGCAACCGCTGTCTATAGACCCTGAGATTTACAAATGGCGCCACTTAATTGAGAACTTCTTTTGCAAAATCAAAGAGTTCAAGCGAATTGCCATGCGTAGCGACAAAACGGACCAGAGCTTTTGCGCAATGATCTGTCTGACGGCTGCTATCGTTAATGCAAGATGATACTCAACAGACCCTAGAGCACGGCACGATTAACCCGCTTCAAATCCTTTGAACAGCCGCTCACTCAAGTCCAAACTGAGTGCTTTTCCCATGATCCACCTCCAAACAAGAAGGAATCACAATTTTAATCGCAGGGAAAGTCATCGATTCAAATTTCAGGAGCGATGCTCTAGCGCCTGCGCCTCGGTGCGGCTGTCATAGGTATCTCGCTGCCCGAAACGATCAGGCACAGCCCCCCCGCAGGATCAGGTCTTCTTCGCCTACAGGTCCGGTTGCCACGACTATGTCCGACAATGTCAGCACCGGTGTCCCGGCCGCAGCATGCCCGAGCAGTTCTATCATCCCAGCACTTCCATGAGTTCAATCCGGTTGCCGAACGGGTCATTGATACAGGTCCGCCGGAAGCCATCAAGCGGTTCATCGTCCTTGCAGGCAAAACCTGCGGCGTCGAGCAAGGCGCGCAGTGCACCGAGGTTGTCAACCACGAATGCGGGATGAGCCTTGGTTGCGGGACAAAAATCGGCCTGAACCCCCAGATGCAGCCGGGCGTTTCCGCTCTCGAACCAGCACCCACCCCGCTTGGCCAGATTGGCGGGTTTGGGAACTTCGGTGAAGCCCAACAGTTCTCCGAAGAAATGGCGCGCCGCGTCTTCTTCGCCTGCTGGCATCGCTAGTTGAACGTGTTCGATATACTTGATCTTCATTTGCTCCGCCCCCTTTTGCCCTTGTCATTTTCTGCACCAGGCTTCCGTATCGCGCCCGAAATAGGGTGGTCAGGGCCTGGCTCCACACAGAGGTGGTCCCGTTTGTTCGGACAGGTAAACGTTTTTCTTAAGTGGACCCGCTCCGATTACGCCGCAGCTTGAGTTATGCTCTGCGGGTGGTTGCAGTAAGCCTGATCCGGGGTATTCCAGTCAAGCGATGAATGTACAGGGCGATTTATTAATGTTAATTAACATATTGATTTTTTGTTTGAATTCTGAATCTATGGTTTCATGACAAATTAT
>CANNAV010000007.1 GCA_947502585.1 uncultured Pseudovibrio sp. | reverse complement strand
ACCATCCTCCATAAAACTCAAGAGGAAAATACCCTATGAAAAACAATAAAGTAAGGCGGTCTTAAGCGGGCGCTTACTCTTCATGGGGCTTTCTCACATTCTAAAAGAACACAAGATAGCCGGTGAATGATCACCTCAAAACGGTCGTCAAAGCCCCTTCAGAAGGGGGGCCGGATGCTCCGGAATCATTTGGCCGGATCAAATCGGAATGCCCGGCCGGATGCTGTCGGAAAGCGCACGAGCCACCTCTCTACGTGAAACGAGGCACTATGGCAGGAACCGAATGCGGTAGTTCCGCTTGTCCGGATCTATGCGGGAGGGAACTCAGTAATGGGTGCTCCTAGCGCCAGAGCAGGTTGTAAGCTGAATTAGATTAATGCAATGCGGCCTATTTTAGGTGCTAAGCTCCTTTGGACAGGTGAAATTCTGAAGCAGTGTGGTTGAGAATGGATTGTTCACGCTGTTAGCCATAAGATTAAAAGTGGCAAATCGATTTCCAAGCGTAAACCTCACTTTGTATTGATCGGGTAGCCTGGTTTTTGTCACGCTTGCCTTTTCCAATAAACGAAAGAAGGACCATGGTCCGCTGAGATTGATGGAGTTAGGTTCTCCGGTAATTGCAGGAAAAAAAGCGAGACTTGCAGCTGGTATACCTTCGCCAGGCCAACTCAACTCAATCGGTCGTGTCGGACCATGCGCATAGCTTACTGTTTTCCCATCCACGGTGAGCGCTACTCTGGTTGATCCGACGTCCAGATCCAAGGGTATCATCGTGAATGCAACAGATGGTTTATTCCCACCATTTGCAAAATATGCGTTGCGAATATTGTTAGCTTTTTCGAAAATTTGAAGGCTGTCTTTTGAGACACCAATCTTGGTGTTGTCGCTCTCTCGCCATTTCCAGGGTGTGGAGGAGGTATCGACGAATGATTTAATGTTGGTATTGAAAAACGCATCAATCTTACCGCCCGGTTTAAACAGGGTTGAAAAGTCGTCCAGCATGACAGAAGCTTGCTGACCATTCGTTACAGGATATCGGCCAGTAAGTGCATTACTACATAAAGGCAGAACCTCAGAATCCCAGGCTGCATTTATGGCTTTTTGAGCATCGTTTACTGTGACTTGAGAAGAGAACTGAAGCATTTCCAAAATCCAGCTTTGCAAGGGCATTGGAACGTTAGGTGCTTCATCTTTCAGTGTTTTGACCGCATCACTCCCGCCACCCAGAATGTGGCTCAGGGCGTCTTGCTGGGAGTTGTTAGCCAGTAAAATCCGGTTGAGTTCGCGATAAAGATCTGTAACCTTTATCAGTAATGCATCCAGCGGAGTGGTACCGCTGCCTGACCCCAACGTGAACCTGTCAAGAGGTTCATAGCGCATCTGAACAGAAGTACCTGGTGGAACGGGCTTAGAGCCGCCTTCGCTTGTCGGAACTGCCTGACTAAGCACTTCAACAAGCTGCTGTTGTCTCAGGTTGGTTGTGGCGCGGGCTTCTTCCTGTGCAATCCGTGCTGCGCCGCCCGCAACGTTCTGCGCAACGCCGGCGGCATTGGATGGAGCTTCAGTCTTCGTAAGCTGTGTTTGCTTAGCCACAGAAACGAGAAGATTGCGGATAGGAGAATTGGGACCAGAAGCTGTATTTATGACGTCTGTCGCTTGAGACAGGCTTGTGAACTTCACAATTCGCAGGTCAGCCAGCATTGCATCCCACATGCGGGCATAGTCATCCAGATAAAGCCCAAGGACGCCACGCTCAATGCGGGTGACAGTCTCTTCCTTGTTTTCCAACTGTCCGTTCGGACCCAACACCCAGCTTTCACGAACGAAGCTCTGAATGCTATCGATCAATTGTGGAAGGAACACACTGTGGAAACCTTCAAAGGTGTAGATGCCGGGAATACCTTCGCTCAAAGGCTTACCGGAGGACCGTGTGAAAACACGTGTCGCAGCAGACCCGGCGGCCTCGTCAGGGCGCCACTCCGGCAAGCTTTGAGCGGCTTGCCCTGCTTTGATAAAGGAATAAGCCAGATCTGCGATCGGAGTTGCATTCAGGATCTCCCGAACCTGTCTGACCAGCTCTGTGTTCACATCAATCCGGACTTTAAAAGGCTGCTCCAGCAATGCTGCAAGGTGGTTTGAGAGTTGTTCGCGCTCTGTCACTTGCCGTGGGTCGCTGTAAAGGGATTGCCAGTCGGTTTGTTCCCAACGCTGAATGATTTCCGGCTCCGGCGGCCCCTTGTCAGCCAGTTCTAAATAAATCCGCAAGGCCTCAAATAAGAACTCTGGATTTCCAATGTTCGCAACCATCTGCTGTTCAAGGCGGAGCATCATGCGTGGTCGTAAATAGCGCTCCAGTCCGTTGTGATAAAGAGCATCTGCATCCTTTGATACATTTGGGATCTGGTTAAGGCCCCAGCGTTCATTTTGTGGCGGTTTCTCCCGCTGATCTGAAAAACCACCCGGCAGGTCTCTGAGGTAGTTCAGCAATGGCAGCACGGACAGGTAGTTTGTGTCATTGACACGTACAGCATCAATTCGATCAGCGAACTTTGGATACTCTTTTAAGTCTCCCTGGGCCCGATTGATGATATTTTCCAGGTTCATCTCATAGCTGATCATCCACACCGTTGTTAAAAAAGCAAGAATGATCACACAAGCGGCAAGAGCGAGACGCTTACGAATTTTCTGTTTACGCATAACTTGCTTGCTTTCGCCTGCAAGATTGCCTTCGCCAAAAATCAGGTCAAAAAACAAACGCTCAAGAAAGTAAGCATGCTTTTCATAGGGAGCGGAGGGAAGAGCCTGCCGGCCTATCCCATAGGTGTGTGCGATGGTACCTGCGAGCAAGTCAACAGGTTCACCTTCCTGGGTTGCAGAGGTGAAATAGACCCCACGCAAAAAGCTGCGGTCCTCATAACGATTAGGACGGAACATCTCTGTCAGGAAGTCGTTCAATATGGTTTGCAGCGAGGCCATTTGTTGCGGGAAGCTGAAGATCAGACTTCTGTGTTGAATGTCTGTCTCTTTGTTCAGATAGTCGTAGACCCGTGAGTTGAGCTGCATCATGAGCAAGTCATACTCTTCATCGAAATGACTGATCGCATTCCCGGATGATTTGCCATCATCAACGGGGAAGGTCATGCCCCATGCCTGATGGCGTTCATCCCGGCCAAGGATCTGGAAATAATCCGCGAAGCCAGCAATCAGGTCAAGTTTGGTGAACATGACATAGATCGGAAAGCGCAGGCCCAGTTGCTTCTCTGCTTCCTTGAAACGTTGCTTGACCGTTCGCGCCATATTCAGACGTTGATCAGATCGCATTGTTGCAAGCTTTGCAAGATTAATCGCAATAATCATACCGTTCAGTGGCTGACGGCGGCGGTTCTTCTTAATCAGTGACAGCAGTGTTTTCCAGCCAGATACATCAATGATCTCATCCTGGTCCTGCATGGTATAGCGGCCCGCGGTGTCGACGATGATCGCATTGTTGCTGAACCAGTATTCGCATTCCGCAGTTGGTCCAATTGTTGCTACATCCACTTTCTGACCCAGTTTATGAGCCAGTGGAAACTTCATTCCGGAACGCAAAAGTGCAGTTGTCTTGCCAGATTCTTCTGGTCCAATCATCAGATACCAGGGTAGTTGATAAATAATCATTCGGCCAAGTTTACCATCTACACTCGCAGTCTTGAGAATGTTCAGGCTCTTCTCAACCTTGCCGGAGACCAGGGCCGCTTCATTCTTCGCCAGCTCATCTGGGTCAACTTCAGGTTCTTCTTCTTGTTTTTCCTCTTCGTTTTTGGCTTCTGCATCTTTTGCACGCCGGGAAACACGAACAATATTGATCGTGGCCCAGACCATCAAAAGACCCATAACGATCAACATGCGCACGACAGCCATTGCAAGCGGCTTTACGCCGGAGACCGAAAGGCTGGGGCCATAAATCCAGATGACAGCACACAGGATTAGCGTGATAAAGAGCGTAACAAACCAAAAGGGGAAAAAGCGTTTGAGTTTCTTCATTGCTGGCCTCCCTGGCCAGAGGGCGGAATAAGCGTGATATCAATACGTCTGTTCTGAGCACGCCCCTCAGCAGTTGCATTAGTTGCAATCGGATCAGCTGATCCTCTGCCGATGGCTTTGATACGTGTCTTGTCGGTCAGTCTGACTTTGATGAGACCAGTAACCGTCTGCGCCCGTGCTTTAGAAAGCGCAACATTATTCGGATAACGGGCATTTCGGATTGGAATATTGTCAGAAAAACCAACAACATTAATTGTGCCGGGCTGCGTATTCAACGCTTCAGCGACACGATTGACAACTGGAATAAAGCGGGCGGTGAGCGTATCTCTTGCAGTTGCAAACATACCGGAACCCGTCAGACGGACAACCACGTTTCCATGTACATCCATCACGACGACGAGACCCTGCCGGATCTCAGGAGCGAGGAACCTGCTAACTTGCAGATATGCAGACAACGTGCTGTTACGAACAACCTGAGGCGAGGGTGGAGTGCCGGGCTTTACTTGCTGTTTTGGCAAATTTGGCAGAGCTGCACGGGGCGGTGCAGGTTGGTGCGTCAGGTCGATTGGGCTCGAATTGATTAAAGATTTATATTGAAACGAAATGTGTTCACTTTTTTCTCCAAGCCAAAGCGCAAGCACAGCATAAATTAGTAAGGCAAGCAGAGCCGCACCAAAGAAGATCCCCCAAACTGGAACAGACCATTTTAAAGGACGGTAGGCATCTTCAACACCTCTCCAATGAGGAGACAGATCTGTTTCCTGATCCCCGCGTAAAGAGCGAATATGGCGCGATATGCCATAACGCAGGCGTGACATGGTGTTGGCGCCTTGCGGCATGATCCGCAAGCGCCCCTCAAACCCTAAAGAAATACAAAGATACAATAACTCCAGAAGATCTTTGTCACGACCTGGGTTAGCCTGCGTCTTCCTTAACAGATCATAAAAACGATCACCGCCAGAAACGTCTTTGTGGAAGTTGCTGACAAGGCTCTGAGTTGACCAGATACTGCGGCTTCCCCATGGAGTATTGAGAATGATGTCATCCAGGGTAGCGCAGACCACATATCTGGCAATACGAATGGTTTTGGAAGAAAGGCCGTTGAGCATAGCATTGTGTTCAAACGACCGGATTTCAGAAATAACATGAGAGCGCAGGGCGTTTACATCACGGTGCTGAGCGTGATTTCGCAAACGGGCGGCTAAAGCCAGTAAGCTGGAGGCGGCTTTTACGAGAGGATTGTTCCCCAGTGGTACAAACTGAATATCTTCAGCACCAAGGAACCAATATCCCGCCGGTGTTTGTGCTGGAAGGTTGGTACTACCGGTATCTGACTGATCGGGGTTCGGCGCATCAGTCGAGATGACAGTGTCGATTGCGTCAACTGAAAGGGCAGTGAAATCCTTCTTTGCCATAATCTCAACTCCTCCGTCCGTTAGGCGCTTATTGCTCTCTGATTGCCCAGAGTTCCATCACAAGTTTCGGGAAATCACCCGCGACATGCAGCGCCAGACCACCTGAAACACGGATTTCGTCCCAATGTGATGAGGCCGGATCCAGTTCAAAATATGCTGTGCCCGTATGGTAAGGGATTTGTCTTGGTGCAACTGGTAGTTGCTTCACTGAGATGCCGGCCAGAGCGGAGTTCACAAAGTCCCGGATCTGTTCAACAGATCCAATCGTAATCTGCCCCGGGAAGTGTCGGTTGATCACGTCAGACGGCAGGTCAGCACTGACGGCAAGTACAAAGCGTGCGGACTTGATAAGGCTGCGATCAAGGAGCATGCCAACACGAACGCCGTATTTGCGCTCTTCCAGTGGTATCGGCACCGCTGTCTGCTCCAGGACAGCAGAAAGGTATTGCCGCAAATGAGCGATAACAGGAGCAAATGTCTCTGTCAGAGCTTCGTGCCGGTAGGGCTGAAGCGTTGAGGGACGCCTGGCTGCTGCTGTAAATGTTGCAAGTTCACCGATCAGCTGTATTGAAATCCGATACAATGCTTCAGGATGAATCAAAGGCGTTTGTGCAAAGTGCGCGTAGAGAGGCTCATAGCGATTGACGGTCTGCAGAAGCAGAAAATCTGAAATCTCAGCGACACCTTTGCTGCCCGAGTTGGAAACACGTCCTGCAAGGGCATCGGCTCGGTGGCTCAGCATGCCCCAGATCTCGCGAATGTACCCATAAAGTACAGAGGAGGAGTGTGAGGCAAGGCACGTGGAGACATACTCATCATCTAAAACAACTTGCTTATCCGCCCGTACTTCAATCACGCGAGCGACAGGCAGGCAGATCCAGCCCCCCAGATCCTCAAAATCGAACTTGAAGGAAAACCGCAGGCGACCAGTTTCCATCTGAACGCTGGTGTCGCTGCCAGTGATCGCATCCCGTGCCTCTGTTTCATGCACCACGTAGCGCGCCGCAGTTTCCTGCACACCTGGATATTCATACTCATAAGCGCCCGGCTGGCGAATGGGCAATGCAAGATAGATGACGGAATTTTTTACGTTTTCGGGTACTGGAACAGATACAGGAGCGTCACATTCCTGTGGCATTTTGAAGGGAGTACCATCGGGCATCAGCCCACTGGCAAAATTGACTGCGAACTGGCCCAGTTTCAAAGCTTCCTGATTGACTTTCAGTTTTGTATGTCCCCAGGGATAAGGACGTATGCTCGATACAGTGTCACTGACCAGCTGTTCCAGATAGCGGTCGTGCTGCTGAAAGTGCTGCGGTTGCAGAAACAGACCCTCTGACCAGACAACTTTATTATGAGTGGTCATTAATAGAACCATCCTTCTTTTACTGTCTTGTCGGGCTGCAGAGTAATTTCAAGCTTGCTCAAATACGCAATGAGGTTCGACGGCTGATTGTCTGGAACCATAATTACCGAACTCCACGTTCCTGTATCCACTTTCCGAAAGGCACCGAGCACAGCAACGAATGTCACACTGGGATCAACCTTGACTGCTACCTTCATGATCTTGCCGGGAGCTATGAAAACTTCCTTCATATCAATGAGGTTTTTGCCAAGAACCTGATCACCTTTTTCAAACAGAGTGAAAAAGTCATGAGTTTTAAACTCGGCATCAGACTTAAGATAAAAGATCTTCACCTGAACAGGCGCCGACATGCCATCTGCGTTCTGGTTCAGTTCTTTGTCCGCGATGACTGTTGTTGTGATCATGACAGGCATAGGCATTTTGGCGGAGCAGGAAGCCAGGCCCAGATTCAAAAACAAAATGTACGCAATGCGTTTGATGTGGCTAATCGTCATGTGGTTTACGAGCTTTGTTCTGAATGTCTTTTTTCGGGGCGTCATCCCAGTCCTCAGGAATGGTCTGCTGATGTGTTCGGGGCAATTTAAATGCATCGGATTCGGTGCGGTTGTGGTCCCAGGCACTCGCACCTTCCTCACTGGAGATGCCGCTTTCACTCTCAAACGGTACCGAGCTGGGGTATTTGTATCCCCTGAACCCATAACTAACTGGCGGAAAATGTTCTTTTCCTGCACTGGTGGAGTAGGGGTCCAGGGTTTCTGTTGCTATTCTGAGAATGGATTCCGGAGATTCAAGCGGGTCACTCAGAACCTCAGAAAGTTCGCTTTCAGAGGTTTCAATCTGGTCATCTACCCAATCGTCATCTTCATCCTGCAGTTCATTTGGAAGAAGATCTGCAAGCTGGTCAGGGTTCTCAGGTTCTGCAAGGAAATCATCAGCTTTCAGTCGCGCATCAGCATCTTCTGGCACCATTTGTGCGCTGATGTAATAGCTTCCTATTCTGATAACATCGCCATCCTGAAGCACGCTCGCCTCGCCGTTGGGAACAGGTTCATCCCAGTCATTGACAAAGGTTCCATTGGTACTGGTATCGATGACGCGGTAGCCCCCCTCATGCCACTCAACGACACAATGACGACGCGAAAGTTGATTTGCCGGATCCGGGAGAACCCAATCTGCACTGTTGCCACGTCCAATGACACAGCGTTCATTTCGCAGTATGCGCGTGCATTTTCCTGTATCGACCAACTCATGCCCCTTAGTCAAAATGAGGACTAAAACGATGTTCGTGTTCTCAGTCATATCCTCAGCCCCCGATTAGAACTGTGGGCCAGCCAAGGATGATGGTGCCGCCATGGGCAGTGACATCCGACATACGCGCCGCCGGCAACCCGGCGATCAATGTCGTAGCGCTGCCTTTCATAATTGTATCTGGAGGCCCAACGCACACGCACATATCTGACATGCGCGCAGCCGGTAAGTTTCCGATCAAAACAGTCGGTGCTCCTAGGGATATCGGGCCTCCTACATGAGGAACGATACCGGTCACCATTGGACAGATGTGCATGTCTGTCATACGTGCTGCAGGGAAACTCATAGGGCCTCTACTTCATTATCTGCGAGTGCTCGTCCCAACTTGTAAGCTTTGACTAAGAACTCTTCAGGGTCCTCCACATTGTCGTTGTATACAGACAAAACTATAGATGACCCTACGGCAATGCTAGTTAGGTTTTCTGGGGGAGGCGCGGGGTCAAATTCGGGAGATCCCAAACTTCCGCCGCTCCAGCCAGCCGCTGCAGCGGCAAGTGAGGCTCCGCTTTTGTATCCTCCCTCATCAGCTATTTTCATTGCTGCACGACGTTGGTCTTCTTCGGGGTTCCGGACCCAGTCTTCAGCAGCTTTCAGCGCAATTTCGTCTTCATCAGAAGGTTGAGTTCCTTCCGGAAATGTTGCGCGGCTGACTTGACTTGCCCACCAAACTGCGCGGGGCTTGCTTAAGGCGTGAGCAAGAACTTTAATCGCGTCTGACGTGAGTTCCGCTTCCGCTAAGGTATCCACAACTTCTATAGATGGCTTTTGTTCCTCTACCAGTGGTATTGCTTCATCTCCCAGTTCTAAAGGTCTGCTTTTGAGTAGATCTTCGAAGGAGTTGAGGAGTAACGTAGTATTTGTCACGCTATTTTCCATAATCCACCTCAGTTTATCTTAACAAGAGCACCCTGTACCGTTGTGATTCCGGCACCTTTCAGGGTGGTCAAAGTCCCGTCGACGGTTGTCTGGACATCACCCTTTACGGTCACCATTAAGCCTTTCAGCTCAGCCTTGGCGGCTTCAAGTTTGAGAGAGCTGGGGCCGGCTGTCAGAGTGATAGACATGGGATCCATTTTGATGGAGCTGCCGCCACAGGTGAGTTCAATGGCCTGGGTTCCGGAGACTTTCACAGATCCGGCGGATGCATCCACTTTCACATCCCCGGTTTGCGAGGTCACGCCGATGTCCTTCATGGCTTCAACGGTCTGCGCACCTTGTTTCATGGAGATGCTTTGGTCGCCACTTTCGACAACAATGGTGTGATTGCCGGATTTGACCGAAAGGGCATCGTCTTTTTCGACGGATGTTGCACGGCCTCCAGTCTTGATTGTGTGGGTCTCATCACCCTGGTCAACAGTCAGGCTGCGGTTGTTGTAGACCTCGATTGTCTGGTTACCGTCGTCTTTCTTGTCGTAACCAATCTTGACGGTCTCATTGTTCTTGACGGTGCGCTCATAGTCCTTCTCAGCCGTAAGCAGCACGAGTTCTTCGTTTTTCTTGTCTTCAAACAGGAACTCGTTGTTCCCGCCTCCTTCCTTTGAGGTCTCGCTTTTGAGTGTTGACTTTGTTGCCTCGCCGGGCAGGTCGTAAGGAACAGTCTGCTCACCATTATAAACGCTGCCCACAACAATAGGTCGATCAGGATCACCATCAAGAAAGTCAACCAGGACCTCTTGACCAACGCGGGGAATATGGAGGCCGCCCCAACCTTTACCTGCCCACATCTGTGCCACACGCACCCAGCAGGAGGATTTATCGTCCTTCTGTCCATCGCGATCCCAATGAAACTGTACCTTGATCCGGCCATACTCATCGGTCCAGATCTCTTCGCCATCCGCACCTGTAACGATTGCGGACTGTAAGCCATTCATACTGGGCCAGGGTGTTGTGGAGGCCTTACGATATTGAACACCTGAGTCGACCGCTTCAATCTCGTAGGAGATGGCGTCGTAAAACTCCTGTTCTTCATCACGTGCATACTCGATCGTGACCTCACAGACAGCTTTAGTTATCAGGTATTCTTTCTCCTGACTTGGGTCGTCTGAAAACTTATCCAGCTTGAAAAGGTAGCCGGGCCGCAATCCGCGTACATTGCCACGAGCATATACTTTAGCGTAGGCTGCACTTGCTTCCTCAACACGGACTTTAGCCAGCTTTTCACCGACGCTGACTTCCTCGTAGTGACCTGGATACATGTAACGTGGACGGCCAGAAAGCTGGTGAGATTTCTTCTCGCTTGCATTGGCTTTTAGATCACTTGTCGGTTTGGTGAAGTCATAGTCATTGATTTCAACTTCATCCGTCTGAATTTCTTCATTGTGCCGCCAGTCCCAGAAGTGATCAGTGCCGCGACGAAAGTGATCTTCCTCAGAGTAGAAGGGAAGGCTTGACTCGCCTTTGATGTCTTCATGAGCGCTATACGAGTCCGCCAGCACCATCGTGTGCTGTCCCTGTTCATGCTCAAAGTAGTAATAAATGCCTTCCTGTTCCATGAGGCGGCAGATAAAGTTGAAGTCGGTTTCCTGGAACTGTACGCAATATGGCCGGGGCTCATAACTGTCGCTTAACTTGTTTTTGAAGTCAGTAAAACCAGCATCCTGAAAGATTTCTTTCAGGATGTCAGGCGTCGACTTTTCCTGGAAGATCCGGCAGTTGCTTGTGAGAGTTAAAAACCAAAGCCACGGGCGTACAATAAGACGGTACATTGAGTATCCATGATCTTGCCCCGTGTAGCTGGCTTTTGTCACAAATCCGTTCAGATACTGATCTGAAGACAGGCTTGTGTCGGAGACTTTTTTCATCTCAACCGTGAGCGACTGCCCAAGCATTTTATTAAGGCCAAGATCATGCTCCAATGATCGGCAATCGACGACCATTTCATAAATATCGCTTATTTCGCTGGTCATTTTCATCTTCCAGAGGTGGAAGCTGTCATCTCCGCCATCGAAGTTGATCGTGAACAGCCGATTTTCAGTTACTTTGCTCGCACACATTCCAGGACCTGCCTATTATTAAAATGTTTTTCGCACGGTCTCAGGCGTTGAAGTTGTCTGAGGTCAGTTTGCGATTGTCTCTTTCCATTCGTTCAACAATACCGGGATTGAGGATCCAGGGCATGGAGCCACCGGCATTTTCCCAGTTCATGAGAACCTCATCCCAGGTTTTGACGGATTTGATAAGTATTGGAATGCTAAGTGGCTCTTTGCCAAACAAGATCTGATCAAGATAAGCCGCGCCGCGAACAAGGTAATAGTTGCCGCTGTACTCCATGATGTAAATTTCAGGTACTTTTTCTATCTCAATAAGCTCAGCCATCTGAACCTCCATTATTCACTATTACAGATCGGCAAGCAGTGCTTCCAGCTCCGGATCCATGCCTTCATCCTCCACTTTTTCCTCTTCGTCTGTTGAAAGTTCAGCAAGGAGGTTGTCCAGCTCTGCCGTGTCATGGACAGATGGTGGCGCGGCAACTGCTCCAGCGGGCGCTGACGCAGGGGCTGCTTCATCGACCGTAGCAGGTTCATTCACCTGAGGTTCTGGTGTCTCAGGCTCCGGCACCTCGGGTTCAATTCTGAAAATGGTTTCAGGTGTCTTATTCGTATCAACAACGGTTTCAACAACAACAGCACCTTTTGGCAACTGAGCAGCCGGGGCTAAGCCATCGCCAGCGCTGATACTAACGCGTGCACCAGCGCTGGAGCCAGGTACCTCAGCAGCTTTGGCCACTGCATTCTGATCGCACCAGCGCCCCGAAATGGTGTCACCGGCGAGGCCATTAAGAGAGGCAATGCGGACTTCAGGCTGTCCTTTCATAGAGACAATGGGCATCCAGCTCTGTCTCAAAAGTGGTTCAACGCTGCGGTGACTGATCATGCGATCAGTACAGGGCAGGGAAACCTGATCACCATACTGGTCGTGTACATAGTGGAATGGCATTCCGTCGAGTGTCAGGATCGATCCTGGCTTCATACCACCGCCATTTGCCTCATAGTCTTTTGCAAGCACGAGACCGATCAGGGCAGCAGGATTGCCCCACAACATGGCCTTCAGGCCAACTTTCTCGTCAAACTCTTCAAAGCTGAATGCGTCAATCGGATCAGTTTTTGCGCCGTAAGGCATTCGGAGCATAAAGCGTGGCAAGCTCAGGCCAATGTAATTGCTTTCTGGCATTGCACGCAGACTCTGCCATGTCTTTTCGGTGATCTTAGGAAGGTCACCAAATTTTCTGGTAGCATTGTTGCGGTCCAAAGATGTCAGGAAAGGCGCATGAGCATGCGAACAGATCTTTGACATGCGTCCCAGAAGCTCTGCATGAGGTGGCGTCATATTGAACGTGTAGAGGCCAACAATTGCACTCGGCGTGCCAACGCCTTCATCCTGCAACGCATTTTCTACGAAGAGGCGATACAAACCTGATTCTTCAAGCTTGTTGGTGGCACTGAGATCTCTTGCAAAGTCCTCCGCAGAAATGTCGTAGAGCGTTATCCTGAGGGCAGTGGAAGTCTCAATTCTGCGTGACAACATATCAATTACTCGCCAAACGCTTTCCAGTGCCTGGAAATCGGCGTTTTGGAGGATTTTACGCAGTGTCGTGGTCATCACAGTCTCAACGATTTCAAGGTAATCGTCGAGTTGAGGGTTTTCAGCCGGAGTGATGTAGGGCGAGACAATTTTACCGATCAGGTCTGTAAAGTCATCAGCCTCTTCGTGTTCTTCAACCGGACGGTCAATGAGAGCGGAAAAGTCACTCAGTTTTTTGTCGACCGGAATGACAGACCCACGCGAGTTACGCTGTGAGACAGACTTTTCGCCTTTGCTCTCTAGCCACTCATCTATGGTTGCTGCTGCACTGCTGAATGTTCCTGGATTCCTGAGAGAGGAACGCAGGGCCTTCAGCTCATCGAAGATCTCGAACGCATCTATTATTTCATCAGGGTGGAAGTCTTCAATGCAATGTGGTTCAAACCGAATGACCTTCTCATCTCCGGCAAGGTCGAGTTCAATGTTGATCTTAAAACGGGCAGGCAGATCTTCTGCAGTATCGACATCGACATTATGCCCCTTGAGTACAGAAAGTTCATCAGCATCGTAGAGTGCCATCCGGTTGGCACGACCAGAAAAATCACCTATAACGGCAAGACGGAATGGACTATCCAGCGTGAGGTTATGCTTTGGAGCTTTACATGTGACCTCGCCAAAATCGGGCTCAAAAACACTTGCAGATGCACCTTCAGCGGTTTCACATTCTGTGGGAGCATCACTTTCCTCAATGACGTCATTGAGCAGTGGGTCAAGATCATCGTCCTTGTCAGGGTCGCTCATCAGAATCTCTCTTCTTGGTTTCTATCTGTTCCTCTAGTCGTTCGAGGGTTTTGATCGCCTGCAGTTGCACAGCGTCAAACTGAGCGGCGAGTGCACGGTTTTCAGCGGATATGAAGGGGCAAGGCTGCGCATCCAGCAGAGCCTGCATCATCTTTCGGTATTGTGGCAGGAAGGACAGGCCGCGTATGGCTTGTATAACGCGCAGGCCACGCAAAACCCTGAGATAATCTAATTGCGGGAGCCGTGAGAAGCTAACCAATGTAATGTAAAAGTTATTCCATCGGCTTTTGAAAAAGCGTGTGCCAAATACCATGACTTTCAGGGCAACTACCAAAATGAAAAGTACGATAATCACGTCGTAAAAAATGATCTCTCCATCACCGGTTAAGTGTCGTACAGAGGGAGACGTCACCAGACCCAGGCGGATTGCGTTGTCAACAAACAGGATCAGAAAGGTGTACTGAAAGGGATCAGAACGAACAATACGGCTCAAAGTAAGAAGCCACGCAGAAATGCGTGTCGACCGTCCCCTGGCGGATTGTTTAATTTTCTGCATCGTTGGGTTCCTCGTCATTTTGAAGAGTAGTTCCGACGTGTTTTGTTTTAGTTATTTTCTTTGGTGAAAAAAGAAATAAGTATATGTAGATGTATTACTTTTTTATTTATTAGAGTTACCTGAAACTGGTCATTTTTTCTTGTATCTATATTTTTGGGCAGCCGGCGACTTTTTGAACGTGTAGTCAAGTGCATTACCTTCAGTCAGAACCTTGAGTTCTGTGATCTTCTTGTCTTCACTCATGTTTTTCAGGAATTCTGTGCTGATATCCGGGAGAAGGGTGTTGGTCAGGATTGCATCGATCATACGACCACCGCTCTCAATTTCCGCGCATCTGCTCTCAATCAAGTTAACGACTGCATCATCCCAGCTGAACTTCACATTGTGGTTTTCGAGGATGCGGTCGCCAATCCGGCCAAGTTGCAGGTTAATGATCCTGTGAATGACAGGGGAGCTCAGCGGATAATAAGGCACGGTTACCAGTCGGCCTAAAAGAGCAGCCGGAAAGGCTTTCAGGAGCGGAGGTCTTAAAGCCTTGGCAATTCCTTCGGGGTCCGGTGTCAGATCTTCGTCTGCACACATGTCCAGAATGAGATCACTGCCCACATTGGCGGTCAGCAGGATCAAAGTGTTTTTGAAGTTGATCTTCCGGCCTTCGCCGTCCTCCATCATACCCTTGTCAAAAACCTGGAAGAAAAGTTCATGCACATCAGGGTGTGCTTTCTCAACCTCATCCAGCAATACTATGCTGTACGGTCTGCGGCGCACGGCTTCCGTCAAAATACCGCCTTCACCGTAACCCACATACCCTGGTGGGGAGCCCTTTAGAGTTGAAACTGTATGGGACTCCTGAAATTCACTCATGTTGATAGTGATAAGGTTCTGCTCGCCGCCATAAAGGGTTTCTGCAAGTGCCAGGGCTGTCTCGGTTTTACCAACTCCACTTGGCCCGACCAGAAGGAACACACCAATTGGGCGGCATGGGTTATCCAGATGGGCACGGGACGTTTTTACGCGGCGTGCAATCACCTGCATGGCATGATCCTGACCAATGATCCGCTTCTTCAGGATATCGCTCAGGTTCAACACCGTCTTAATTTCGTTGGAGACCATGCGGCCGGTCGGAATTCCGGTCCAGTCAGAAACAATCGTGGCGACGGCCTGGCTATCTACCTCAGGTAGAATAAGAGGATGCTCACCTTGTAGTTCGCTCAACTCTTCAAGTTTCTGGTCCAGCTCTTTTTTGATTGGAGCGGTATCTGCGTTCTCATCCGCGTTGGTTTTGCGGAATACTTCACGAAGTTTCAGAATTTCTGTGACGAGTGCCTGCTCTTTCAACCATTCAGCCTCCAGCGCCTCCAGCTCTTTCTCAAGTTCAGCAAGCTTCTTTTGCACGTCAGTTAATTTGTCTCCCACATCGAAACCGGACTGTGCTTCCCGTTCAATGATATTCCATTCCGTTTTGGTGATGACAAGGCGTTTGCGGCAATCGTCGACCGCAGCTGGAGTTGCATGCTGGGAAAGAGCAACACGCGCACAGGCAGTATCAATCAGGCTAATTGATTTATCGGGTAGCTGCCTTGCCGGAATATAGCGCATCGACAAATGTACAGAAGCGTCCAGCGCCTCATCCAGGATCTGCACCTGGTGATGCTTTTCAAGCATATCTGCCACACCGCGCATGATTGCAAGGGCTTTGTCCGGGGCAGGTTCTTCAATTAAAATGTTCTGGAAACGGCGAGCAAAGGCTGGGTCTTTCTCTATGTGTTTCTTGTACTCAGACCAGGTTGTTGCTGCGATCGTCCGCAGTTCACCACGGGCAAGTGCAGGTTTTAAAAGATTAGCCGCGTCGCCGGTTCCAGCAGTGCCACCTGCACCGATAAGCGTATGGGCTTCATCAATGAAGAGAATGATCGGTTGCACCGAAGAGCGCACCGCATCCAATATCTTGCGCAGGCGATCTTCAAATTCACCTTTTACGCCAGCACCAGCTTGTAACAGTCCGACATCAAGCAACAGAACACGTACGTCCCTGATCGAAGGTGGTACATCGCCCTCTGCAATGCGGATTGCCAAACCTTCAACCACTGCCGTTTTACCAACACCCGCTTCGCCGGTCAGGATCGGGTTATTTTGACGACGACGCATCAGCGTATCGATAATCTGGCGAATTTCTTCTTCACGGCCAATAACCGGATCCAACTGCCCGGCTTTTGCTTTTGCCGTGATGTCTGTGCAGTAGGCGCCCAATGCTTCGTCTACAGACTTCAGAGCCGGAGCTTTGGCTTGCTGTTCTCCGGCCTCAAGTTGTGTTCCATCCCTGGATTTCCCTTCTTCAGGCGATCCCTCTGTGATTTTTATGTAACGCGCAGCAACATCATCCGCTGAAATATTCTCAAACAGACGCGAAATGCTAAAGAGAGTATTACGAAGGCCGGGTGTTTTGAGAATGCCAACCAGAAGGTAACCACTGCGGATGGCATTATCACCAAACATCAGTGTGGCATAAACCCAGCCCCGTTCAACAGCCTCTTCCACGTGTTGCGACAGATCGCTTACTGAGCTGGCTCCCTGAGGGAGTTTATCCAGAGCCCTGGTAAGATCACTTGCGAGCCGTGCCTCATCTATCTCCGCATCCCGTAAAATGTGATGCAGATCTGAATCATGTCTACTCAACAGCTGCTGGAACCAGTGCTCCAACTCCACGTAAGGATTGCCGCGCATCTTACAAAAAGTCGTAGCGCTGTCGATTGCCTGATAACAGGTCGGATTTAACTTACCAAAGAGAGACGTTCGTTTTATATCACTCATAGGACACCCAGGCAGCCTTTGCATTTTTGTTGTTATGAACAGATGCTTTTGATTTTTCAGTGACCTGCCGTGGACGCAAATTGAGATCGCGGACCGGATCGCCTTGTTTTTCAGGTGACAACCAGGTCGTCCAGCCCATTTTTCCGTATTGACCAAGACGGGTGGGAGGCACGTGACTGCGCTTGAGGACAAGTGCGACGTCCCACTCCAGCTCATCGCCGCAATAGGCTCTGACCGCTGAAAGCAGTCGCGGCATGGAAACTCCATCAGGAAGCAGACTCTCGTAGTCACACAGGCTCAAAGGACCGAACGCCACGCGGAACTTTGTGTCGCTGGTCCAAACACGCCCACCCAGTGCAGCACCAACACCAAGACGTCCTGCATTGCGGAAGCCGTTCAGGGCCGTGACTTGATTTTCTGGCAGGTACAGCCACTCTCCGATAAACTCTTCCAAAGCGACGGGAAGGTTGAAGTAACAGCTCAACATAGCCAGTAGTCCGTCAGCACCGCGAGTTTGTAACGCAAGGCGGCCTACGAAATGGTACTTCACCACATCGGGCAGATCGTCACGATGCTGAAACTCAGCAGGGCCAAACCCTGCGAGTGCCCCGGTATAGCTCGCAAAATAATCGTGCTCGGGTCGGTCAAAGCTGAATACAGGTTCACCTGCAATCGCTGCACGGTAAAATAAGCTCAGGATACGATGGTGAAAGATATCCGAGAACGCGCGCATAGTGGTATCGCGGTGTTGGTGTTCCCGCTTAAAGGCATACTCTGTCAGATGAAGCGGCATTGGACCATTTGGCCCAAAAAGTCCTAAAAACCGACTGGTTAAACGGCACGGACTTTTTCCAACAGCTTGCTTGAAACTCGTGATCGTCGACGCTTCGAACTGCAAATGCGGTTCATGGGAAAACCGAACAGGATCATCCTGACACCGTCGTGAAGTCCCGATCCTGGGCATATCCGGACTGGAGCACTCGATCAGCCGGACCAGAGGCAAAAACTCGTAGCTGAGGCAATCTTTTTCCGCTGAACGCAAGCGCTGCTTCCACCGAACTTCAGGCGTAACCTTTTGCTGAACTGGCACAGGCGGTGTGTCCTGGCGATCGGGGGAACTGGACAGACCATGCGAATCTGGGGGAGACGGTGTTTGCGAAACAGTCATAATTTGTGACGTCTCCCGATCTGACAAGGCCAGCGCATCACTTCGCCGCGTACATTGGATCTGATTATCGTCTCGGTGAAGCTGTTGATCGAAACATAACGGGCAAAAAACTCATTAAGCACCGCGCCAAGCAGGAACACACCCGTGCCTTCAAAGGCTGCTTCATCAAGCGTAATATTCAATTCAAGACCGCGGGCCACAGATGAAAGGCCTTGTCCGGGGAGGCGGCGAACGGCTCGTGTGGACTTGATTGAGCGGACGCCGTCAATCTGTTGTATTATGGAACTGTCTCCTAACGGAGCGTACAGATTCAGGATGGAACGCAGTGCCTGGGCGCCTTCAGTATCGTTGTTGTCCACAATGCTGAGGTAGTTCAGCGATAAATGATTGATGAAACGCCATGCAGTCTCACCAAAGATGTTGGAGGGACGAGGCCGACTGGGTCCGTCTATGCATTTTATCGCTTCAACTGGCCCTCCTTCCGGGAGGGAAAAGTCAGACTTTCCCGCACCAATCGGCATCAACAATGGCAGATCCCGATTTGTGCAAAGCGCTCGGATGCCAAGCTGACTAAGCGCAAGGTTATAGGGCGCGTCCTTCGCATCTACGAGGCTGATATAGATCTCTGTGCCAAGATAATTGCTGCGCCCACCTGTCATCTGCCGTTTGGCCGTAGCAAGTCGCTGCTTGCGGTGCACCGTGTAATAGGCACCTTCGCTTTGTAAATCCTGTGTACTTGACAGGCTGTAGAACTGCTTGAAGATCTGCGGAGCCTCACCTTGGGAGCTGAACCCTTCAACCTCTTGCAACTGATAAATCTCGTAGTCCAAAGGCTTCGATCTGTCCGGTACCACATGGTGATCACTCCGCTTGTCGCTGATATGCAGCCGGTCCAGGCGGGTTGAAAACAGATTGATTGCCGGTGTACAGAACAAGGATATGTTGGCGCGATCAACGGCTCGTTCCAGGTCTTTATCAATACGATCAAAGAGCAGGAAAATATCCATTTCATTCGTCCCGCACTGACGAACAGCAGGCTGCAGATTGGTCAGTTCCACAAACAGGAAACGGCAGGGAAAGGCGAAATACTCTTGTAGCAGGCGGTAGCCACTGAAGGATTGCGGTCCATAAGGAAGAAGTGCGTCCTCATCACCGTAGCCACGTGTATTCACACTCTGCGAAGATAGGCTGATCCTCCAGGGGCAGGGCAAACTTGTCGGGCGGATCGAGACGCCAGTGCAATTGCCAATGATTTGCTCGTAAAGCTTCACTGGTTGCGAACCTCCACCGCGAAGATAAAGCGGAAGTTCGTCCAGTGCGAGCTCATTAAACGGGATGTTGCCAACCGTTTTCAGCCGAATGCGAAGTCCGGCTTTAGCTCCATTTTTCACCTCAACCTTCTGGGCGGCCAACTCACCAGGGCCAGCCAGATAGTCAACAGCCTCTATCGCAAGTGGCCAAAGGGTTGTTTCATGTGCGGTTTTATAGATACAGGGCGTTGCTCCGCGTGCACTCTTTCGGCTGCGTAACTGCGTTCCGCGAGGAATGACATATCCATCCTTCAGGGAGCCTTGCGTCATATCCGGCTCAAGTTTTGCGATAAGCATGGATGGAACTGGTGCCAGGAAGTGCGGATACACCATTTCCAGAAGGTGCTGCGTAAATTGGGGAAACTGGGCATCCAGCTTATATTGAACACGCGCAGTCAGGAAAGCAAAGCCTTCCAGAAGACGTTCAACGTATGGATCGGCACAGTCAAAACCACTTAGCCCAAGACGCCCCGCAACTTTTGGATACGCCTCTGCAAATTCAGAGGCACTTTCGCGAATATGCTGTAATTCTCTGTTGTAATACGGAAGCAGCCAGGGCTTCATGTCAGGAACCTCGCTGGTGCGGTTTGGTTATTTGCACTGCATTCACATCAAGGTCGAACTCGGTGCGCAGGTACAGGGCCTGGGGTAGAGGTTGGGACCACATCTGCCCTTCAATCTGGAAGTCCAGGCGATTGGAACGACGTGGCTTATTAGGTTTAACGATAGAAACCAGAAGACTTTCTTTGATAAGGCGAGGTTCGAAATGCACAATTGCCTCATACAGAATGTCTTCAATCTCTTCGGCACTTTTGCTTGTCATTGCGCCCAAGTCTGGAATTCCAAAATTCAGGACGGAGGACTGGACTTGGGGATAGGGCGTCAGATCAATGTCGGATGCCAGCCGGGTTGTATTAAACAGCCACTCCAAATCGCGTTGAATGGAATGGCGAAAATTAACCGAACTGGTGACACGGGCTTCACGAGGCTCCACCTGCTGAAACGGGTTGTCATCTGTAATGCGGTCCAGCAAAGATGGGACCAGCCGATCAGCAAGTGGACGTTCAGCCATGACCTCTCTCCGTAGGAGAGGCATCATCATCTGCGCCCGTTACAGGCCCGATGTCCTTATGGATATCCAGTTCAGAGTCAAAATTAATTGCACGCACCTCAAGCAGAGGAACCTCTGAATTTTCATGCGCGAACATGCGTTGCCCAATCGGTCTGTCACCGTCCCAGGTGGTCAGACGGGAAAGCTTGAGGTTCGGATCCTTTGAATGAACAGTTTCAACGTAACGTGATGGAATGAAACCATTTGCAGGACCACCATTGACCCAGAGAATGTTCACAGGTGTCCAGCACATATCCCGCAGGTCGCGAGGTTCCGGAATTCTGATGGATTTGATTGCGGAGAACGGAACCCAGTAATAGGCGTTGCTCATCATAAGCTCAAGAACGGGACCAAGCCGCGGGTCGGCATCTGCAAGCCACTCGAACTTTTCACCATTGATGGTTCCGGAAATAGCGTCTGCTTCACCGAAGGCCTGATCCCGAAGGTCGGTTGCCGCTTGCCCGTTCTTCTCAGTGTCGAACCTGAGGGCTTGAACCAGAAAGGAAAGCCATTCTTTGGGTTCACCAAAGAGCAGGGGGGTCTTGTCACCTGAAAAAACGCCTTCGCGCAGTTGCTCCATATCAAGCAGGCGAGAATAGGTCTCCGCCATAGGCACAGCGCTTAAATCAAACTTCCGGATGATTGAAAGCTGTTTTTGGGCCTTGAACCAGTCTCCATTGACGCAATAAAGCTGGAAAAGGAGGATGCGTTCTTTGACGATTTCAGGCTTTTTTCGCACTTTCTCCTGAGTGATCTTGAGCGCTTCCTGTAAATTACCTGTGGCCAGATGTTCCTTCGCATGCATACGGAATCACTCCAGATTATTGCGATCAGGAAGGTTTGCCGGGGTTGCCCGGCAAACAGATAAGGTAGGAAAATACTCGATTATGTGACGGCAAGATCGCGCTCATTCTTGATGCGGCTCCACATTTCTGTAATTGTCGTTCCCATCGCGCCAGTGGTATCCATCATAGTGTAGTCAATCTGGACAGCACCATATTCCATCTGAATTGACTCTTTACACTCTTCGTCGTTACCTTCCCAACTGATTTCCTTGATGGCGACCAGCTTCATTGTGAAGCTAAGGAAGATCACACCAGCTTTACCGGATGCACCACCTGAACGGCGAAGCATAAGTGTCACTGTCTCGTAAATACCGCCGTTACAACAAGCGAGGAAAAGGCCCGGCGAACCGCGGTCACTTTTCTTTTCAATCTGGAATTCTTTAAACTTTACGCGACCGGCACCGGAACCGCCACGCATGGAACCAATGTCCATAGTGTTTTCAGCACCCATGCTGAAGGTGCTGATCTCAAAGGCCTTTTTTTTGGCCATTTCAGTATCTTGTGTTTCACCTTCAATTGCGATAGCGCCGGCTCCGGGGCCCTCGAAAGTTACATATGCATCAATTGCCATAACGCGTGCTCCACTTTTTGTTGCTTATTTTGTTGCGGCACTAAACGGTTTGCCTCATGGGGAGTAGTGCCGATTAACAGCGTTTTTGAATGAGTTTGATAAAAACGCTGTCGTCTTCCCCGGCAGCCTGAAGTTTAACCTCCCTTTGCTGACGGAAGCTTTGAAACCAGTCGCAGGGAAACCGTCAGACCTTCTAACTGGTAATGGGGACGCAGGAAGAACTTCGCACTGTAGTAGCCTGGGTTTGCATCGTCCACATCGACGACCACTTCGGCTGACGCCAAAGGCCTTTCGGCCTTTGTCTGCTCACTGGAACCGGCAGGATTGCCGTCTACATAACGCATGATCCAATCTTGCAGCCAGTTCTGAAGATCCTGACGTTCTTTGAACGAGCCAATCTTGTCTCGAACTATACACTTTAGATAGTGAGCGAACCGGCAACTTGCAAATAAGTAAGGTAACCTAGCTGCAAGGTTTGCATTTGCAGTTGCGTCAGGATCCGTATATTCTGCTGGTTTTTGCAAAGACTGTGCGCCGATGAACGCAGCCAGATCTGAGTTCTTACGGTGTAACAATGGCATCATGCCATTCTTTGCAAGTTCAGCCTCACGGCGGTCTGTGATAGCAATTTCAGTTGGACACTTCATGTCCACGCCGCCATCATCCGTTGGGAACGTATGTGAAGGCAGGCCTTCAACCGCGCCGCCAGATTCAACACCTCTGATGCGCGAACACCAGCCGTAAAGCTTGAAGGAGCGTGTGATATTGGTTGCCATTGCAAAAGCAGAGTTGGACCAGACGTATTTTGAAGAGGAAGCACCTGATGTGTCCTCTTCAAAATCAAACTCATCCACCGGCTCGGTAAGTGGACCATAAGGTAACCGTGCCAGAAAACGTGGCATTGCAAGGCCGATATAACGGGAATCTTCGGATTCTCGGAGTGACCGCCATGCGGCATATTCCGGAGTCTGAAAGATTTTGGTGAGATCGCGGGGGTTTGAGAGTTCTTGCCAGGTTTCCATCTGGAAGAGGCTGGGGTTTGCACCTGCAATGAACGGAGCATGAGACGCCGCTGCGATTTCTGCAATCTCGTTCAACAAAGCCACGTCGGGCGGTGTGTGGTCGAAGTAGTAATCGCCAATCAGTACGCCATAAGGCTCACCACCGAACTGGCCATACTCTTCTTCATAGATTTTCTTGAAGACCGGACTCTGATCCCAGGCAGTTCCCTTGTATTTTTTCAGGGTCTTGCTCATCTCTTTCTTGGAGATGTTCATCACCCGGATCTTCAGCATCTCATCAGTCTCAGTGTTATTGACGAGATAGTGAAGTCCGCGCCAGGTTCCCTCAAGCCTCTGGAAATCCGCGTGGTGAAGAATTGTTTGTATTTGCTCGGAGAGCTTGCGGTCAAGTTCAGCAACAATTGACTCGATTGACTTAAGCGTGTCATCCGAAAGCAGCGTAGTGTTTGCCAAAGCCTGTTCAGCAAGCGTTACCACTGCACCTTCCACGGCTTCTTTCGCGCTGTCCGATTTGGGCTTGAACTCCTGATTGAGAAGAGATTCAAAGTTATTGGGATCAATAGCTTCAACCTGCGTCTCCCGGTCTTCCACTTCGGGTTGTTTTTCAGCTTCAGCCATTATTTTCGTCCTTCTGTTCAGCTTCGCTCTCCTTTGGTGAGGCAGCTAGTGTTTGCAAAAGGGCAGGATCATTTAAAACCTTTCCGATCAACTCTTCGGCACCGGACTTGCCGTCCATATAGGTCATCAGGTTTGCAAGCTGAGTACGTGCTTCCAGCAGGGTACGCATAGCATCAACTTTGCGAGCAATTGCTGCCGGGGAAAAGTCGTCCATGCGTTCGAAAGTAAGATCAACACTAAGATTACCCTGGCCTGTGAGTGTGTTGGGAACACGGAATGCAACACGTGGCTTCATTGACTTCATACGTTCATCGAAGTTATCGACATCGATTTCAAGGGCTTTTCGATCCCCCACAGGAGGAAGGGGGGCTTCGGGTTTGCCAGAAAGATCAGCCATCACGCCAGCTACGAAAGGTAGCTGGATGGTTTTCTCAGCACCGTACAATTCAACATCGTACTCGATTTGCACTCGAGGGGCTCTATTCCTTGCTATAAATTTCTGACTACTTTGTTTTGCCATGTTATCGGGTTCCCGGTACTTTTGTTCTTATTCAGACCTGGGTTATTCGATTGAACCAGAGTGTTCGTCATCATCGTCAGGGCGTGTCCCTCTGATATTCAAAACTTGTGCTTCCCCATCTGGAGCGAGGTCCTTGATGATGGAATAGAAGTCTAGATCAACGAGACGTCGGGCCCGGGCCAGTAGAAGAGGAACCGGACTTGAAGGTTCGCTACGCTTGTAATACGCACAAACTTCATCAAGAGCCCTTAACACGTCAGTTCGGTTTATAACTGTTCCGCTAAAACTTTTATTTTTCTTGCCTGGCCGAGCTTTAACTGCACCTGCTTCCCTGAAGGTAAGACCGTCTTCCTCGTCTTCTTCTTCTTCTTCGATTTCAAGCGCTGGAGCCAATAAAAACTGCGCCTGACGCAGCTCCCGTAGTAGATCGTCAACGATCAGGCCACCGTGTCGGGCGAAAAAATCCCGGATGTGCTCAGATGTTTTGATTGCGGTTTCTATAGCATTAACGACCTTTACAATGTTTTCGTGATCAGTTTCTCTGAGAGCAGCATTGTAAGAGGAAATGTCCGGTCTATCGCGACCATCCGGCAGTTCTGTTTCCCCGCGTGCAATAGCGATCTCGTTGAGAGACCATGCCCCGAAGATGCGGGACTGGACCAGAGAGGCGTTTCTGATCAGAGTAAGCGTGGTACATCTGTCGTTGAGAGTGGAAAGGACATTCGCACGCATGATAGGGTCGTGCCCTTCTGCAGGGTCAAGCTCCGGATGTAGCGTATCCCAGAAAGAATCCAGCATTTGTGCGATTAAATCCAAGCCTTTGGCGAAGCCAGGATACCCTTCAATTGCCATTAGAGATTGTGCATAGATGATGGCAACGCGAAGATCATAGGTTCGTGTAAGCAGTTGGGTAGAGAGGCGCAGTGCTTCCTTCCAGTCAGGATCTTCCCCTTTGATAATGGCTTCCCCGATCTGGTGATCCTGGGTGCCACTGGCAGCACTCTCCATCGTCAGGAAGTCAGGATCGTATTCCAGATCCGGCCCGCAAGGTGCATTCTCCTCAATAGGTTGAAGGGAAGCCGTTGGATCCATTCGAAATCTATCCCGCTCTGCTGCTGCTTAATGGGACTGGAAGTCCGATCACTACCAGGTATTTGAGCATAGTAGTGGTAGAGTTTGCCAAATGAGTGGGGCAACCACCCGAGATTGTCTTATAATATTCTGCAAGATCATTTCATTGTATGTACAGTATAAGAGGAACTGGTTATATCGTTATTAACTCATTGACTTTATAGAAAAAAATATCACTTCAGCGAGAATACTCTGACAGATATGAGGATATTGCGTTGAAACCTGCAAAGAGCACATCAACAAGCACTGTCAGGTTTTACAGGTGCCCGTCTTCAAATTGCATGTTGGCGGAGAAGATACTCATCTCATCATCTGCCCCGCAGCAACTTTTATTCAGAGAAGGAAAAGCCCTTCAGCATTTGTCGGGCACCGTCGCACCGAATTTTGTTGAACTGAAAACCGAAAACGGAAGTATAAAATTGACCATGGAGCTGGTGGAAGGTCAAACACTCAACGAATGGCTTAACAAGACATCGCTTTCTTCAGAAGAATGCGTCCAACTCTGCAAACAATTGGTTCTGACGGTTAATCATCTCCACAATCTGGGGGTGGCTCACCTGGATCTCGCTCCCACCAATATAATGAAAAGCAATCGGGGAGAGTATGGCTTAGTCCTGCTGGATTTTGCCCATTGTGCTTTCGCTGAGGAATTGCCGTTTATAAGACCCCGCAGTAGTTTTGCAGGGCATTTGAGCTATGCAGCACCGGAGCAACTCGGACTGGGAACGGATAAAATTACCGTGAAAACAGACTTATATGCGTTAGCTTTGATTATACGGGAGATGTTTGGATATAGGGACCATATAACGCGCACATATGAAGCTTCTATTGCGTTTCGTCGGAGCGAACCGGATCTCAGCAAACTGCCGCCAGACTGGCGGCAAAATGTTACCCGGCTGTTGAAATTTGTACCGGAGGAACGCATCAGGATATTAACGCACAGCGACTACAGGATTTAGATGTTGGCTTAATGTTAAGAGCTGCAGAAAGGGCATGGGCAAGGGCGATGGCAACCTCCGTTCGTGCAAATAAACCTGTATTGATGCGTGCGGACGCCCGGAGCGCTGCCCCTGCAGATGCCCGCATCGAACTACGGGATGCATTACGAAGCCAGTCAGCCTGACCGGAATTGAGGCCAAGATCACTCATCCCTGCTTTGACTGCAGGGAGTTTCAAGTTCAGTTGTGTCAGTGATCCGGCGAAGTGGCGCAGTTTTGCCGTGATGCGGCCCCAAGCCTTTGGATTTCCAGAGAATAATTGTTCATCAAATGCCTTTTGCAAGAGGTTAATAGTGTTAAGGGCTGACAAGACTTTGAAAGCTGTTCCCGGATTTGACTTAAAGTCCACATTCCAGCGGCCAAAGCTAATCAGCATTTGTTCCATGGCTTTGATATCCGATTGAGAATTCATGTTCAGGTTATGCTTTAAACCCAGATCTACCACGCCTATCAGCGGCAGAGCGGGTTTTGCTTTTGGCAAAAGAATATCAAGTTTGTCCAACCTGGAATTAGGAGATTTTAGTTTTGGGGCTTTCAGTTTAACAGGAGACTTGAGTTTTGGAGGTTCCAGTTTAAGTGAGTTGAGAGTGAAGGGGTTAATACCTAAGGACTTGATGAGAATTATAAGCTGAGCAACCAAACCCAGTTTTGATAGGGCATGGCTTGGTATATCCGCCAGGTTTGATGCAAGAGGTAATGCATATTTTTCAGAGGTTTGAGCAAGCTTTTTAAGCTTAATCTCTGCTGCGGGCAGGTTTGCTGACTGTGTCAGGGCAAGCGTCTGGTTCGCCGCCGCCGCCAGTCGCTGGTTGTGACTTGACGTTAATGCCTGAAACTGGCCGAGGCTGAGGAAGTGGAAGGGCCGTAACCGATGAAGCAAGTTAGGTCCCGGCGGACTGAAAGAGGGACCGGCAAGTTGGGGCAAACCTGCTCCTTCGCTTGCTTTTAATACCAGCGGGGGCAGCAGATGGAAATTTGTCTTCCTGGGAATGATATCCGGGCAAAAACAGCAGCTGGACAATGCGGGGTGCTCCTTCGGCTTGTCCCTGTAAGCAAAGTTTGCCCCATGCTACAAAGACTGCAGCACGGGGCGTCTGGATCAGACAGAAATCGTCTGTTCGAGATCTTTCAAAGCTGCAGCGATCGGTTCCTTAATCGAAACTGACACACCCAGCGGATTTTTCTCCAGCAGGTCAATTAGGTTATCTGATTCCATTTGACTGTTGAGAGTAGCGATACTTACGGAAAGCTTCTTCGCAAAAGCAGGGCGTTTATCTGCTGGTGCCGTCCCCCAGGATTTCAGGTCTTTGAGAACCAGATCGAGGTTTCCTTTAAGTATGCTTGTGTTGCCCAGCAAAGTTGCACTTGGCCCCTTTTCTGCGATGAGCCGCATACGTGCATCCTGATGTTTTTTTAAGTTTGACATAAGGCTGCTTATGCTGGATTCAGCGGCTACGCGCTGGATTGTCAGCTTCTTGATTGCCGCAGCAACTTCTTTCTGATCAACTTTTGGGGCAGATGGTTGTTGTGCGATAAGTTCCAAAATGGCCTTTACGCCAGCCTGGGTCCCTTTATCATCAAGCGCGGTCACTGCATTTTCAATGATACTGAGCTGTTGTTGTAATGCTGCGTCATATTCGTCATCTTTACCCAGCACTTTCTCCACTTTATGGGTAACAGCGGCCAGGATAGATGCCAGCTTGTCGCGCAGGTTTTCTTCTTGCGTTGCGTCTTCTGCCGCCGCTGCTGCAGCATCTTCCGCAGATGTGTCCACGTCTTCTTCAGTGTCTTCCAGATTTTCGCCACTGGCAGCCAGCTCTTCATCCGTAAAGGCTTCATCGCTGCCGGTGTGAGAGACTTCATCAGTCTCACTAGAGAATGTATGCAGAACATGATCTGGAGACTCTGCTCCTTCTTCCTCTGCATTATCAGAGTGAATTGTATTCCCTTCTTCATCCAGCACATGGATTTTGAAGTTCAGTTTTTGGCTGATAAGGAACTTACGCATCATCTTGATAAGCCCCAGGGTAGGCGGCTTACCAACGCATTCGATGGTCATATCCTTACTCTTGATGGTCATTGCCCCACACATACTCTTGGGGTTCTGGGTCTCTTTCTTCACCGCGATCAAAAGCATTTTTGGTTTCTTGCGCGGGTGAATTATCAAAGCGTCGTCTTCCTTTGGATTCTTGTTTGGAGAATACGCAAAGTAGACTTCCTGCTTACGGGCCTTTTGAATGCCAGCTTTTAACTGCTGTAATACTTTAGCGTCCATTGGGTTACCTCAACGTTTGACCTTCCGACTACTTAATAAACTTCCTTTTGTGAACTTTGCATAAAACTGGCCGTGACGGCTTTAGATAAAATGTACTGTCCGGACGAACCTCATCTGTGTTGAGTGTCTCGAAATCAAAGAGGGTACATAGTCGTGCGATAACTTTAATTCCAAGAAAGGTGACGAAACTGGCGCTTATGCACATTCTTGGCCCCAGGCCGAAGGGAAAATAGCTCCCAGGCGTTGCCTTCGCTGCTCCGCGAGAAAAGCGATCAGGATCGAACATATCCGGATTTTCCCAGAATGAACGGTGACGATGAACGACCCATGGGCTGATGATCACCATAGAGTCCTTAGGAATTAAAGCGTCTCCCAGGGTCGTGTCTTCCCGTGCAACGCGCGAAAGATAAAGCACCGGAGGATAAAGGCGCAAAACTTCTTTGAAAACGTCACGTGTAAAGCGAAGGCGCGGCAGGTGCTCATAAGAAATAGGGCCACAAGCGGTCACCAGTTGCACTTCTGTCCGAATACGTTCAACAATTTCCGGGCATTGCGCAAGAATATAGACAGACCAACACAGCGCTGCAGACGTCGTTTCGCGGCTTGAGAGGAAAATGCTCGCGACCTGATCAACTAATTGTGACTTAGTAAAAGACTTCCCGGTCGAGGGAACCCTTGCATCCTGAAACACTTGAAAGAAGTTTTGAGAGTTCGGAGGCTTGTTATACATGTGTTCATCAATGATCTGCGCAATGCTGGTACGTACATCTTCTGCGGTCTTCAAAGCATCTTCGGTAAATGCTGGCTGGGCACGGCCGATAAAACGCTTTAGATCCAGCGCAATGTCTGCAATCTGTTCCTCATACTTCGTTATGGAGTCGGAACACTGATGTTCCAGTTGAGTTTCAATGGGCCTTGAGAACACACATCGAAAATTGACATCAGCAACCAGAAAGTTAACCTCTTCCGCCAGTTTGACGGTTTGACCTGTCTCAGCATATTGCTGAAAACGCCCGACAAACGCACTGAGTGCCTCCTGAAGGTATCCAAAAGAGATATGGACCCTGGTATTGGAAAAAAGTGGCGCAACCATCTCATGCTGGTCTTGCCAGTCAACGCCTTCAGTAGTAAGCAGACCATTATGCAGGATCGGCTTCAACAGTTCTGCAACTCCGCCGCCTTTGGTGAAAATAGCTTGTTGCGCCTCTAAGACTCTGGACAGCAGCTTTGGTTCATTTAGAAGGAATTTACGCGGGTCCTCATCGTCAAACTGAAAAATCGTGCACTCGTATAGCTCCTTTGGAATGATACCAAGAGGGTCAGAGCTTAAATAATTGCTGAAGTTTCTCCAGCCTTCTGTGGCTTCTCCCGGATAGGGAGCCGGCGGCCGATATAATGAAATCCTGTTTTCCATTATCTACATTCATGTTGCGGCGGAAGTTGGAATACTCCGCACATTTCCCGGAATAATCAGCGCAAGTCGACAGGAGAAGCAGGTGAGATCCCAGGCGCAATAGTGCTTTGCAGGAATATAGAGCAGCCCTCTTAGAGATTTGCTTTCGGGACACAGCAAATTTTGTTTGATTGCTAATCAAGAGAAAATTATCTGAGTAACCAGTGGTTGTGGCCACCGTGAGATCTATAGTGACGTGCAACGCCCCTGGCCCCGCGATAATCCAGGTATGGAACGTTGCAATGGGGCATGGTTCAAAAGCAGCGGTTTTCAGTGACCACCTGGCACAGGTTTCCCTACGAGGAAACGGTACAGAACTCACAGAGCAAATTAACTTAATCAGGCGGCCCGCTGGAAAGTAAGCGCTCAGTGCAGGAGACCTGACAGCGCCGGGTTTTCTTCTTTATCCTATTAGTAGTTTTGTGCGCATGGAAACTGGTGATGAAGAAGAGTTATGAGCGACGCTGGAGCGATGACGACAAGCGGGCAGTTTGCCGGGAGGCTGTTGAAGGAAGTAGCCCTGTTGCTCATGTTTCCATGCGGCACGATATAAACAAAGTGCGGCTTTATTACTGGTTAAAAGATCCTCGCTTTAACCCCGGTCCAAAAGAGAAACGGGTTATACTCGGGGTCCTTGATGATCCGGGTTTGACTTGACTGAAGATCTGCGTTGGTTTCTTTGGGTGTTATGGTTCGCGGATGTCATTTATGCTTCGTGAAGCAGCAGCATTCTGTTCTAACGTTCTTTTTGCAAGCAGCTGTCTGATGTAGGGCGATGTGCTGACACGAATGTTTCCTTGGAAGTTGCTGAGGAAAGAGGCGGAAACTCGGGATAACCAGCGGTGCGATTTGCAAGAGAATTGCAAATTGCTTTTGGGTCCTCCAAAGGAGGTGCTACTATAACACATACTTTATGAACCCAAAGGCTCCAGATGTCATCTCCAGGTTTCGTCCATCTCCGTATTCACTCAGCTTACTCCTTGCTGGAAGGAGCTCTTCCAATTAGGAAGCTGCTGGATCTGGCTGCTAGGGATGAGCAGCCGGCGCTGGCTATTACTGACAGCGGGAACCTGTTTGGGGCACTCGAATTTTCTGAAAAAGCATTTGGCGCGGGTATGCAGCCAATTATCGGTTGTCAGATATCGGTGAACTTTAAGGATCAACCTGATGCAGTGGGAGATGAAGCCGTCAGCGATCTGGTTTTTCTCGCGACGAATGAAACGGGTTATGAAAACCTCATGGATCTTGTATCCAGAGCCTTTCTTGATACAGAGCCGGGGTTTAAAGCGAATGTTCCCCTTTCCCGTGTGTTGGACAAGTCCGGTGGTCTGATTGCACTGACCGGGGCGAGTAAGGGGCCGATTAACTCGCAGTTGCAAGAAGGTCATGTTGATCTTGCCAAGTCCCGTCTGGAACTTTTGCAAACTGCATTTGGTGACCGTCTTTATGTGGAGTTGCAACGCCATAACATGAAAGGTGAGGAAGATGTTGAGCCTGCCCTCCTGAACCTTGCCTACGATCTGAATATTCCTGTTGTTGCGACCAGCGAGGTTTATTTTCCTCATCCGGATGACTATGAAGCGCATGATGCGCTGCTCGCGATTTCGGAAGGTCGCGTAATTGTTGAGACGGACCGCCGCCAGCTTACGCCGGATCACTGCTTCAAAACCCGTGAGCAGATGATGGAACTGTTCGCAGACCTTCCGGAGGCACTTGAGAATTCTGTGGCGATTGCACGGCGTTGTCATTATCGGCCATTGAAGCGGGCTCCTATTTTGCCGCGCTTTGCTGGTGCGGATGCGGATGCTGGAGAGGCGGAACGGGCCGAAGCGGAAGAGCTGACGCGGCAGGCCAGAGAAGGCCTGCAGGCGCGTCTTGATGTGCATGGTCTGGCACCAGAACTTGAAGCGAAAGATTACTGGGACCGGTTGGATTATGAGCTTGGCATAATTATCCGTATGAAGTTCCCGGGGTACTTCCTGATCGTTGCGGACTTCATCAAGTGGGCAAAGAAAGAGGATATTCCCGTTGGACCGGGGCGCGGCTCCGGTGCGGGATCGCTTGTTGCGTGGTCGCTGACTATTACTGATCTGGACCCGATGCGGTTCTCATTGTTGTTCGAGCGCTTCCTGAACCCGGACCGTGTGTCTATGCCGGATTTTGATATCGACTTCTGTCAGAACCGGCGTGAAGAAGTGATCCGGTATGTACAGCGCAAGTATGGCCGGGAACAGGTCGCGCAGATCATCACTTTCGGAACGTTGCAGGCCAAGGCGGTGCTGCGCGATGTAGGCCGTGTTCTGCAAATGCCATATGGTCAGGTGGATCGCCTGAGTAAACTGGTGCCGGGTAACCCGGCCAGCCCGGTGACGCTGACCGAAGCACTTGAGCAGGAGCCCAGACTGCGTGAAGCGACCAAACAGGAAGAGGTCGTTGATCGTCTCCTGAAAATGGCGCAGAAGCTGGAAGGTCTTTACCGCCATGCCTCCACCCACGCAGCGGGTGTGGTGATTGGTGACCGTCCACTGGAGCAATTGGTCCCGCTTTACCGCGATCCTCGTTCAGACATGCCTGTTGCTCAGTTTAACATGAAATGGGTTGAAGCAGCCGGTCTGGTTAAGTTTGACTTTTTGGGTCTGAAAACACTGACAGTGATTGATACTGCGATTTCGCATATCAGGAAGCGCGGTATTGAAGTTAGGATTGAAGAGATCCCAGTTGATGATCCCGTAACGTATAAGCTTTTGGCTGCTGGTGATACTGTTGGTGTGTTCCAGTTGGAAAGTCAGGGCATGCGCCGGGCGATTGCTGGTATGCGGCCAGACCGGTTTGAGGATATTATTGCTCTGGTGGCGCTCTATCGCCCCGGGCCAATGGACAACATTCCGATCTACAACGCGGTAAAACATGGCGAGCAGGAGCCTGATTATCTCCATCCCTTGCTGAAACCAATCCTGATCGAGACAAACGGCATTATCGTTTACCAGGAGCAAGTGATGCAGATTGCCCAGGTGCTGTCTGGTTACTCTCTTGGTGAAGCGGATTTGCTGCGCCGCGCGATGGGTAAGAAGATTGCTTCCGAAATGGAGATCCAGCGTGCCCGTTTCGTTGAAGGGGCTGTTGCGCAGAAGGTTGATAAAGACCAGGCCGGTATGATCTACGATCTGGTGGCCAAGTTCGCAAATTACGGTTTTAACAAATCCCACGCGGCCGCTTATGCGCTTGTGGCCTATCAAACTGCCTGGCTGAAGGCGAATTATCCGGTTGAGTTCCTCGCTGGTATCATGACGCTTGATCTGGGGAACACAGATAAGCTGAGTGACTTCCGTCAGGAAGCTGTGCGTATGGGCATTGAGGTCGTTCCGCCTTCTGTCAACAGGTCGGGTGTGCATTTTGATGTACTGGACGGCAAGATCCTTTACGCCATGGGTGCGATCAAGGGGGTGGGTGAGCAGGCGGTTGAGCACATTGTAAAAGTACGCGGTGATAAACCATTCAGGGATGTGGGTGACTTTGCGAAACGCATCAGTCCAAAGGCTCTCAATAAACGCAGCATCGAGAACCTCATCGCCGCGGGGGCATTTGATGAACTTAATCCAAACCGTGCACAGTTGCTCGATGGTCTGGACCGCATTGTTGGTATGGCGCAGCGAGCTGAACACAATAGAACCTCCGGGCAAAATGACTTCTTTGGCGGCGATAACGCGCCTGAGCCTTTGATACTCAATCCGACTGACCCGTGGCTTCCCTCTGAACGGCTGCAAAAAGAGTATGCGGCGGTAGGCTTCTATATTTCAGCCCATCCGCTTGATGAGTACCGCGAGCTATTTACAAGGTTGCGTGTGCAGCTTTGGAAGGATTTTGAACGCTCCGTGAAGGCTGGGGCTTCAGCGGGGCGCCTTGCAGGAACTGTGACAGCAAAACAGGAGCGAAAGACCCGTACGGGCAACCAGATGGGCATCGTTCGTATTTCTGACCCGACAGGGCAGTATGAAGCGGTGATGTTCTCCGAAACACTGAACCAGTACCGTGATCTGCTGGAGCCGGGGCAGTCTGTTGTGCTTCTGGTACAGGCAGATATGCGTGATGATGAAGTCAGTGTCCGCATTTCTCAAGTGGAGCCACTGGAAAAAGTGGCGGGCAGGGTGCATCGTACCCTCCGGATCTTCCTGAGGTCGAATGAGCCGATCAGGAGTATGCAACGCCAGTTGCGCCGTGGTGGTGATGGTGAGGTGAGCTGTGTTGTGTTGCTGGATAACGGCCAGCGTGAAGTGGAGGTCAGACTTCCGGGCAACTATCAGCTTTCCCCGCAAATATCGGGCGCTCTTAAAACGCTTCCGGGGGTGATGGACGTCCAGATGTCTTAGCCTGCGTTGTGGAGAGGTGGCACGGGGAATCTGGAGAGGTAGTATAAGTGGAATTTGCTCCTGAAACTGGCAATATGCCGCAACAGGTGTAGCGGTCAAACTTGCGCTGCAACAGGTTCGGAGAGAGCGATTTTTTGTGATTACTTAGGGTTGTTACCGGCACCATCGGCCCGCGTGGTTGCGGTGAAATTCCATTTTCTTTCATGACCCTGGCAACACGGCGCTCGCTGACAACCTCGTCCTGGACCTTCAGTTCTGCATGAACCCATAAAACCAGGTGCGGGAGACACTCGGCAACCGACACAGAAGAAAAACCGTATAGTCTCTGGCATGGGCGGCAATGAACAGATACTTGTTGCTCATGGTTTCCCACCCGTGATGCGAAAAAAGCCGAAACCTTCTGCAAGATCTCATTTTCCTGTTCAAGGCATTTGGCTTCTTCCAAGCCAGCACTTGTCTTTCAAGGCGCTATAGTTTCAACTGCGTTGGCGTCAGCCTAGGGTCCTTGAAACCTTGGCGAGGGTTGCTCCAGCTTCATAAAGCCGGTCAACTGCAGCAGACTTAAACTCATCAGTATATTTGCCCCGCCTGCTACTCATTGCCATCTCCTCAAACAATCAAAGTCACTATCCTCGATTGTCCGGCAACTGGGACGAACTCCACCTTTTCATTTCCATAAAGCTTTGCAGGCCCCGGCCTCACCCGCCCGTCAAAGCTTCCAGCTCAGCAGACATCTCCAGCCACTTCTCTTCTGTCTCGGCCAGCACCTTCACATAGGCAGCGCGACGGATGGCGTGCTCTTTGGCCTTGTGCGGTGCTTCGGTGTAAATACGGGGGTCAGCCAGAAGAGCATCAAGCTTTTTGAGGTATTTCTGATACCTGGAGATGTCTTTTTCCGCAGTCTCAATATTTTTCTTTAGCGGAGCCGTTTTCGCGCGGCGCTCAGCTGCTTCTTTACGGCGAATTTGAGCATTTGCTTTCTCGCTGTCTTCTTCTTCTGCCACCGCCCTGGGCCCGGAGCTGCCGTCGCCCTTAAGGATCAGCTTGCGGTACTCCGCCATATCGCCGTCGAAGTTTCTCACGCCGCCATCAGCAACCAGCCACAGCCGGTCAGCACATGCCTCTACCAGATGCCTGTCATGGCTGATGAGGATAACCGCACCATCATAATCGTTGATCGCGTGCACAAGGGCTTCGCGGCTGTCGATATCGAGGTGGTTGGTCGGCTCATCAAGAATAACCAGGTTCGGCCCGTGGAACGTTGCAAGGCCCAGCAGCAACCGGGCTTTCTCACCACCGGAAAGATCCCTGGCAGGGGTCAGCATACGGTCGGTCGGCAAGCCAAACCGGTTCACACGAGCGCGGACTTTGGATTCCAGTGCTCCTGGCATCAACGGACGCACATGCTCAATCGGGTTGCTTTCCGGCATCAGGTCTTCCAGTTGATGCTGTGCAAAAAACGCAGTGCTCAGCCTGGTGGCCTTTGTCATATCACCAGACATCAGACCAAGCCGCCCGGCAATCAGCCTGGCAAAGGTGGACTTACCGTTCCCATTGGCTCCCAGAAGCGCAATCCGGTCATCATGATCAATGTTCAGCGTCAGGTTCTTTAAGATCACCTTGTCGTCATAGCCAACAGAAGCTTGTTCCAGTTTGATGATCGGCGGAGAAAGCTTCGCTACAGGCTGCGGAATGTGCAGCTCCAGCCCTGATCCTTCATCAAGGACGGAAATCGGCTGCATTTTCTCAAGCATCTTGATGCGGGATTGCGCCTGCTTTGCTTTGGAGGCCTTTGCACGGAAACGGTCAACGAAGCTTTGAATGTGCTTGCGCGCCTTTTCCTGCTTATCAGCCGCCTTCTTCTGCAGCAAAATGGTTTCTCGGCGCTGGCGGTCAAAACTGTCATACCCACCGCGATAGAAGGTGAGCTTGCCACCGTCCATATGCACGATGCTGTCTACCGCATTGTTCAAAAGGTCGCGATCATGGCTGATCAGAACAACCTGGTACGGATAACGCGCAATGAAGTTCTCCAGCCACATCGTGCCTTCAAGGTCGAGGTAGTTGGTTGGCTCGTCCAGCAGCATCAGGTCTGGTTTGGAAAACAGCAGGGCAGCAAGCGCGACACGCATACGCCAGCCACCGGAGAAGCTGGAACATGGCTGCTGCTGCTCGTCATAAGAAAAACCCAGCCCGTTCAGGATTGCACAGGCCCGCGCTTCAGCGCTGTGGCTCTCAATATCGACAAGCCGTGTATGAATTTCCGCAATCCGGTGCGCATCATCGGCGGTCTCGGCCTCAGCCAAAAGAGCTGTGCGCTCCGTATCAGCTGCCAGAACCACCTCAAGCAGTGTTTCCTGCGTGCCCGGCGCTTCCTGAGCCACCTGACCCACGCGGGCCTTTTGCGGCATATGCACACTGCCGCTCTCAACGGACAGCTCACCGCACAGCAGCTTGAACAGCGTAGACTTGCCGACGCCGTTGCGACCGACGAGACCGGTTTTCGCGCCACCTGGAATTGTAACGGAGGCATTGTCGATCAAAAGACGCCCGGCAATGCGGTATGTAAGATTAGAAACCTGAAGCATGCCACGCTGTTTGCCCGCTCTTTCTTCAATTTGCAAGAGGCAAAGGATGCAAGAGAAAGATATACTCACTCTCGGGAGATTTGCAGGTTCGCAGTCATGTGAGTCGGACACTTAAGTTCAGGATAGTTTGCGGTGACTGTCATATATCTTCGCAGATACTGGCGGACTAAGTGGACAAAAGCGATCCTGGAGAGCGGAGCAGTTTAAATTTGAAATGAGAATTTTCGGTTTTGTCCCGGTTACTCCCGGATCTGAACGCCTCAGCCGCAAAATGCTCAGCCACCTTGCGTGGATACTCTCAGCTAACAGGCCCCCGGAGGCAGCGGTAGCCGTCAAAGGAATGGGTGTCGCCAAAAAGAGCGCGTATGCCGATAAAGAGGGTGGTCTGGCAATGAACGAAAAGGCGTAGGCACTTACCAAACCTGGGTTTCCAGTGCAGGCGCACGGTGATGCCACCGAGTTCGGTCAAAGGCCGACAGGATGGCTCCCCCAATTCAGGGTCTCAGTGAGAGAGGAGGGAACAAAGAGGCACTGGGCACAGTTGAAAATTAAAGAGCGCAGCTCCAGCAAACGGGCGCGCTTATCATCCGGATACGTTTCAAAGACCGCAGCAGCTCATTCAGCAAAAGAAGATTCGTCACCCTCCAAAATGCTCTTCTTTGAAATACTCATAAAACCCGCCGGATAAGATATCGTCCTCAGCAGTCGGATAAAGAGTTTTGTCTGCCCCTTAAATAAGGGAATGCCAAACAGGGAAAATCACAGGTTTAATCAGAGGCACTGAAAAAGACGGTCACCACCATTACCCGGGCGCTTCTTATGTCAAAATCCAGATTTCCCACCGCGTTTACTATCCTGTTCACGCTAACGATTCTGGTTGCAATAGCAACCTGGTTCATCCCGGCAGGCAAGTATGATCGCACCTTGAACGCTGAGCTGGGCAAGATGGTGCCGGTGCCGGGCAGCTATCATGAGGTGGAAAAAACCCCGCAAGGCCCCATAGAGGTTCTCATGGCCCCGATCGCCGGGCTCTATAACCCAAAAACCGGACAGGCCAACGCCATCAATGTCTCGGTTTTCGTGCTGGTTATCGGCGGTTATCTGATGGTGGTTAAGCGTACGGGGGCAATTGATGCCGGAATAGCCCGCGTCCTGACGGCCCTGAAAGGACGGGAGCGATTAATGATCCCTATCCTGATGGCCCTGTTCGCTATAGGGGGCACGGTTGATGGCATGGCGGAGGAGACGCTGGCTTTCTATGCCCTTGTCATTTCCATGATGGTCCGGGCAGGCTATGATTCTCTCACCGGTGTGGCCGTGATCCTGCTTGGCGCAGGCATGGGAACGCTGGGCTCAACCGTCAACCCCTTTGCCACGGCCATCGCCTCGGATGCAGCGGGTATCCCGTTCACCAAAGGCATCGGTTTGCGCCTCACGATCCTGGTTATTGGCTGGTGCATCTGCGTGTTCTGGGTCATGCGCTACGCGGCTAAAATAAAGGCGGATCACTCCAGGTCCCTGATTGCGGATTTGCAGAAAGACAATGAAAAGCACTTCCTGCGCGGTCTGACCAGCGAGGACCTGCCGGAGTTCTCCCATACCCACGCCAGAGTGCTGGTCATCTTCGCGGCATCTTTCGGTATGCTGGTCTATGGCGTGTCCGCGCTGGGCTGGTGGATGGCGGAAATGTCGGCCCTGTTCCTTGGCGCCTCCATCCTCGTCGCCATCATCACCCGTATGGGAGAACACGCCTATATCGACAACTTCCTTGATGGAGCCAGGGATCTTCTGGGTGTAGCGCTGATCATCGGTGTAGCCCGTGGCATTGTTGTGGTTATGAACGCGGGCTCAATCACCGACACAGTGCTCCACTGGTCAGAGCAGATCCTGAGCGGACTGGACAAGGTCGCTTTCATTAACGTTGTCTTCTGGCTGGAGCTGATGTTGTCGTTCTTCGTCCCGTCTTCGTCCGGGCTGGCCGTCCTCTCCATGCCCATCATGGCACCGCTTGCCGGCTTTTCAGATGTGGGCGCGGAGTTTGTGGTCACCGCCTTTCAGTCAGCCAGCGGCCTGCTGAATCTGGTCAACCCGACTTTTGCTGTTGTTATGGGCGGTCTGGCCATTGGCCGCGTACCTTACCACGCCTGGCTGCGCTTCTGCATGCCGCTGGTGTGCATGCTGTTCGTGCTGATCACACTGGCGCTGTCGCTGAGTGTGTATTAAAGGCCCGGCAAAACAAAAACAGTCTGTCAGCTCAAGGCGAGTGGCAAACTGTTTTGGTTTTGGTTTTGGTTCTGGCTTTCGGGAAGAGGCAAGAGGATCTGCGCTGAACTTATGTAAGGCTCTGTCAGGCGGTGATCATATCCTCTTCTTTCGCCATCCACTGACCGGTCTCACGCTGGAAGTAGATCATGTCCAGCGCCGCTGGAGTGCGGCCCTGCTGGGTCAGCATGGCATGCACCTGTCCGCGGTGGTGGGTCTGGTGGTTAAAGAAGTGGAACAGCGCTGCACCAAGAGGCTGCTGCGTCACCAGCGGCTTGCGCACGGTACGATAAATTATTGTGCGCAGGAAGTCTTTCTCCTGCATCTGGTCAATCACTGAACAGATACGATCATCCAGCTGCCTGCGTTTTTCCTGCAAGGTGGCAAAGTCGCTGGTCAACTGCTCGTCAATGCTGTCAATCGGATCGCCCTGGCCAGTAAAGCGGTAGAGCCAGACCTTATCTGCCACATACAGGTGATCCATGGTGCCATGAATGGAGTCGAAAAAAACGCCAAGATTACGGTGGTACTCTTCCGTGGTGACCTGTTCGCATTCCTGAAGCAATAGATCGTTCGCCCACTTGTTATAGGAGGCATACATTACAAATACTGCTTTCATAAGGGTGTCCTCTTGCTATGTCTGTAGCAGGAACAATGCACGCCTTTGAACGCCAGTAAATTGACCCACCTCAAACAAACCGGCCGCGGGGGAAGGCGTGTAGCCGCAACCTGAAAAGTATATTTGGCATGACCCTTTTTGCCGGGTGTCTGTATTTGCGTTATTGTGTTCCTGGAGTAGCCTTCAACAAAATAACAGGGCACATACGGAAGAGGAGCATCGGGCGCACCGGCACAGGGGCTGGAAACAGCGCTACAATTGTCATTAATGAGTCATAATCGTCTGTTTTCTGCAGTTTTCACGTAGGACAACGTGGGAATACGGATATACCCTCTTGCTTTTTAAACGAGAGTTTAAGTATATCTCGCGCGAACCTTGTAACGTCTGTTCAGGGCGTTGCAGGAAAAGATTTTTAAATGAGAGCTGCCCTTTGGAAGCTCGTGACAAACTGCAGGTAATAACGATGGCGATTGAACGCACGTTTTCCATGATCAAGCCGGATGCGACCAAACGCAACCTGACCGGTGCTATCACCGCAAAGCTTGAAGAAGCTGGCCTTCGCGTTGTAGCATCCAGGCGCGTTTGGATGTCCCTGCGCGAAGCTGAAGGTTTCTATGCAGTACACAAAGAACGTCCTTTCTTTGGCGAACTGACTGAATTCATGTCTTCCGGTCCAACCATCGTTCAGGTTCTGGAAGGCGAAAATGCAATCGCGAAAAACCGTGAAGTCATGGGCGCTACCAACCCTGCAGATGCTGCGGAAGGCACCGTCCGTAAGGAATTCGCTCTGTCGATCGGCGAAAATTCCGTACACGGTTCTGATGCTCCTGAATCAGCTGCTGAAGAAATTGCATACTGGTTCTCCGGCACCGAAATTGTAGGCTAATTCAGCTCAGCAATTTTAGCTGTCTGCTGAAATCCCGTGAGGCCCGCCTGATGCTTGTTTGCGCTGAGCGGGTCTTTTCTTGACAAAAAATCTAACGCGCCAGTAAGTAATTGAGAAAAATTTCTGGATAAACTCATATTTTCGCTGATATCCCTTGATTCCGACATAATTTTAAAATTTGTTTCGCGCGCACTTGGGGAAAGAAATAGGACGCGAGATAAACTCATGAAAATTAATGTAAAATCTCTTCTCTTGAGGGCGTCTCTGGCACTGGTGGCAAGCGCGGCAACCGCTCAGGGTAAAACCCGGCCATATTTAAGCCTTGATGCAACCGGCAAGGGCATGAGCGCCTGTGTGGCTCTGGCAAAGGAAAACGGATGGAACATGTCCATCGTTATTCTGGACAGGGGGGAGGATGTTGTTGCATCTGCCCGCATGGATGACGCACTGCCTGCCAGCTACAAAGGCGCAACACTTAAGGCCAGCACATCTTTGTCCTGGGGCATGTCAACCGAGCAGGTGAATGAAATACTGGAAAAGGCGCCGGTCTTTAAACAGTTACCTGGCACTCTGGCAATTGCAGGTGGCCTGCCAATTATTGTGGGTGAAAACGCACTCGTAGGCGCTATCGGCGTTGCTGGCAGCTCCATGGAAAACGATGCAGCCTGCGCAAAAGCAGCCGTAGAGGCCATGCGCTGATCTTGGCAAGCTAGGTGAGTTTAAATGAAGCCGGTTCCGTTTGCACAGAGCTGGCTTAGTCCTGGGCAACCCTGTTTTGTTCCAAAATACCTGAATGACTGATTTTACCAGATTGTTGCCTGAATTTTTCAGGGAGCAGCACGGCACTGTTACCACCCACTGTCACAGGCTCCGCAAAAGGAGCGTCTAAGTTCTTAATTCACAGGACCTCGGCCAGAGGTGGTTTTGACAACAGGTTTTATTCCTGCCCGTGTTCAGCCAAAAGCAGGCTTAACTATATCATCGCAGCTGTACAGCAAATTGAAGATGCCTTCTCACTGTTTACTGCCGTGGCCCTTTACAGAAGATGAAGGAAATCCACCAGGACAGGGGAGTTCTCTTTTGTCCTCGTTACCCATAGCGGGAAAACGGGATTGTTGCCCCCCCTTACGAAACGTATACTCGTATCATGTCCTCATTAAACCCCATCCGCGAGGGTGAGTTATCACCTGAACTTGAAACCGCTTTAGATTCCTGCGTTAAAGTTTTGATGCTGCGAGGGTTTCAGCATTCCACTCTGGAAGACCTTGCGGCAGCAAGCGGAGCATCAGGAGACTTTATTAAAGAGCATTTTACTACCAAGGAGCAGTTTTGTGCAGCGGCCCTGCACTGGTATTTCTCCAAGTTCCATCGCCAGCTCCAGTCCGTTCTTGCGCTTCACTCAACGCTGTACCATGCAATTGAGGCCGTGCTTTTCGAGTTCATTGAACTCTCACGGGAACAACATGCTGCCGGAACAGCCACGCGATTCCATACCCTCATGGATATCGCAGACCTTGATCCCGACTTGTCAGAAGCGCTGCGGAAGATGAAGTCAGAAGGCATGGAACATTTCATCCATAAGTTTACCCTGTGCAAAGGCGAACTTCACAACGATGATAAAGCCTCAGCACTGGCCAGGTTCTACTGCATGGTCATTGAAGGCCTCTCCGTCATGGTGCATCAGGGCATGTCCCATGAAGAACTTTACAGGATGGCAAACCTGAGCCTGGAAGTGCTCGTCAATCATTTGAAAAAAGGCTCCAACTTCTAAAATGCCTCAGGCAATCACTGTTGCACTGGTGGTGTATCATGACATTTTGGAAGCCCGGATTCACAACGCATCAATATTAAATACTTCTGGTGCTTTTAAACGTCTCTTTGCATTGGTACGGTTCTTCTTTGCAGACCCGACACGCTGCTCATATAACAGGGCATGTTACCTCACTAATTTTCGTGCCTATTCTTAATTCAGGGCCGAGGCCACTTTTAGGGAATACGCTCTGGAATGGTATTCTGACATGTAGTGAAGCGGTGTTCCTGTGGTCAATGAAAACAACATATATCAATCCATACTGGATGCGGGGCTGGAGCTGTTTTTAGAGCAAGGCTACACAAGCACCTCGATTGTGCAAATCAGCAATAAAAGCGGCACGACTACTGGTAGCATCCATCACTTTTTTAAAGGAAAACCGGATATCGCTGTGGCGCTGTGGGATCAGGCTGTTGCCGGGTGGACCAGAGAAACACGCAATACACTTCAAACCGCCAGCGCTGAAGATACCATCAAGGCCTCTGTCAATGGCTTGTTGAGATGGGGCAGTGCAAATCCTGATCTGTTTCGCCTCTTTGAAGAGCTTAAGGTCAAAGCCCAAACGACAGAGGATTTCAAAACCATCAGGCAAGAGATGGAGAACGTCAATCTGCAGGGAAAGGCGCTCTACGCCACATGGCATGCGCTGGGAGCTGTGAAACCCATTCCGTGGTCCCTCGCATCTGCGCTCATCGTCGGTCCGGCCTATACACTCTTAAGCACGGAGCGGACTGTTCCGGATAAAGACCGGGCATTTCTGGTGAAAATGGCCTGGGAAGCGGTCAGGAAATAAGAGACCCGTCGGCAAACCTTAAAACTCTCCCAGCATCTTAATGATCTGCTCACGGGTGTTTGTGGTAAAATGCAGCGCCTGCCAGCCCATATCCAGCGCGGACAGGATGTTTTCTTCCCGGTCATCAATCAACAGCATCCGCCCGGCAGGAACCTTAAGAGCCTCGGTGACATACATGAAAAACTCAGCGCCGGGCTTGGCCACGCCCATGCGGCCTGACGCAAAGACTGTCTCAACCCGATCCTTATAGCCCATCTCTTCTTCAATATAGCGTGTACGCCGCCCCTCGTTGTTTGTCGCAAGTACCTGCCGCACATGAGTACCGGAAAGCTTTCGCATCAGAACCAGCATGTCAAAGTCCGGGTGGGCTTCCTTTTCAAACCAGGAATGCAGAAAATGGTCAAGATCGCCGGTATAGCCGGTCTTCTCCGCCCAGCGGGACAAAAGGTCCCTCAGATCCAGACGTCCGGTCAGAACCTCGTTAAAGTCCTCCGTAAACATCTCCTGAGCAAAGGTGTTCCAGGAAATGCCGAGATCTTTCTCAAACAGCTGCACCTGGATAAAGCGGTCATTGACAGTGTCACGGTTGAGAACTCCGTCAAAGTCCCACGCAATTACGTCGATATCCTGCAACATGGACTGTCCTCAAGCTTCAAACCATATCCTACGAATGACCGGAATCAGCTCCTCTTGCAAGTGTAAGGGGCAGGGGCACGCGGCATAGAATGTGGGGAACCTCAGGAAATGAATGTGGGGAACCTCAGGAAATCGTCATTTAAAGAAATTTTTACCCGCGCTTTCTTGACAATTTGAGCGTTCCCGTGGTCTGTCGGTGCAGTGAGAACAAGTCTGGAACACCAAAGCCTGTTGAGTACGCCACGCATGTCTAAACCCGAAAAGCCACAAAGGTTTGCCTCCGCATGCCCCCATGATTGCCCATCTACATGTGCACTCGAGGTCGAAGTGCGTGCAGACGGGCGTATAGGCCGTATTCATGGTACTCGTGACAATGATTATACCGCTGGTGTCATCTGCGCCAAAGTCGCCCGCTACTCCGAGCGCCTCCATCACCCAGACCGGCTGACCAGACCTTTGCGCCGTACCGGCCCCAAAGGCTCCGGCCAGTTTGAACAGATCGGCTGGGAAGAGGCATTGCAGGAAATCACAGAGAAATTTTTAGCGGCTGAAAGGAGGTACGGCCCGCAAACCGTCTGGCCATACTTTTTCGCAGGCACAATGGGCCTTGTACAGCGTGACAGCATCAACCGGTTGCGCAACGCCAAAAGCTACTCCGGCATGTACCAGACCTTCTGCACCAATATGGCGTGGACAGGTTATATAGCAGGAACCGGCAAACTTGCCGGGCCGGACCCGCGCGAAATGGCTCTTGCCGATGCTGTGGTGATTTGGGGCACCAATCCGGTGGCAACGCAGGTCAATGTCATGACCCATGCCATCAGGGCCCGCAAGGCCCGTAAAGCCAGGATCGTTGTCATCGACGTCTATAAGACCGAGACCATGAAACAGGCAGACATCGGTCTTGTCCTGAAACCGGGGTCTGATGCCGCGCTCGCCTGCGCCGTCATGCATGTTTTGTTTCGCGACGGCTATGCCGACCGCGCCTACATGGAAAAATATGCCGACGCACCTCAGGAGCTTGAAGAGCACCTGAAGACCCGGAGCCCGGAGTGGGCCAGTAAGATCACGGGTCTGCCCATCGAGCAGATCGAAGAGTTTGCAAAACTGGTCGGGGAGACCAGGAAAACCTTTTTCCGCCTTGGCTACGGCTTCACCCGCCAGCGCAACGGGGTGGTCTCCATGCACGCCGCCAGCTGTATCGCGGTCGTTGGCGGTCACTACCAATATGAGGGCGGCGGCGCGTTTCATAACAACGGTGCTGTCTTCGGACTTAACATGGCTATGGTCGAAGCCCACTCGCTCCACGACAGCACCATACGTAAGCTCGACATGTCTCAGCTGGGCCGGGTGCTCACCGGGGACAGTGAAGCTCTCATGGGTGGCCCACCAGTCACAGCCATGCTGATCCAGAACACCAACCCGGTTTCAGTAGCCCCGGAACAGACCCTCGTGAAAGAAGGTTTTGCCCGCGAAGACCTGTTCACCGTAGTCCACGAACAGTTCATGACCGAAACCGCACTGATGGCTGATTTGGTTCTGCCGGCAACCCAGTTTCTGGAACACGACGATATTTACAAAGGCGGCGGACACCAGAACATCCTGTTTGGCCCCGGACTGGTCGATGCGCCGGGCGAAGCAAAGCCGAACCTGTTTGTCCTGAACGAACTTATCAAACGCCTGGGCGGGGATAAGCACGAAGCTCATGATATGAGCGCTCGCGAACACATCGACTGGATGCTGAAAAACTCCGGGTATCCCGGTGGTCTTGAGGAGCTGGAAGAAAAGCGCTGGCTCGACTGTCAGCCAGGTTTCGATGAAGCCCACTACATCAGCGGCTTTGGCTATGAAGACGGCAAATTCCGTTTCAAACCGAATTGGGCAAAAGTGCCTGCGCCAAACAACGGCCCGATGGGACCATGGCAACAAATGCCAGCACTGCCGGATCATTGGGACGTCAATGAAGCGCCAACCCGGAACTATCCGTTCCGCCTTGCCACATCTCCGGCACGCTCGTTCCTGAACTCCACGTTCAGCGAGACACCGGGCTCTGTGAAAAAGGAAGGCCGCCCAACAGCTATGCTGCACGCTGACGACGCTACTGCGCTGGGCGTGGAGGAGGGCGACAGGATCATCCTCTCCAATCATCGCGGTGAAGTATATCTGCACGCCACCGTTGGGGATCGCCCTCAGAAGGGCACACTCATCGCAGAAGGCATCTGGCCCAACGCAGCGCACGAGCACGGCAACGGCATCAACACCCTCACCAGCGCCGACCAAACCGCCCCCTTCGGCGGCGCCCCCTTCCACGACATCCATGTGGCAGTGCGCAAGGCCTGAAACAGGGCTGACCCTGCATTGATTTGAAACAAGGGTAGTCAGTGACTAATCCTGATTTTTATACAGCCGTGAATACAGGGACTGCCCTATAGAAAACCAAAGCGCAGAATTTGGGCGAAAACATCGGGAGCTATTTCGCGCGGCGTACTCAGGAAATTGCAAATGGCAATTTCGGGACCAGCTTGCAAAGTCTGGACTATCAGAATGCCAACACAGGTGATAATGATGACAACTTGCTGGTCTGGAAGGCTCTCATCCACACGAAAGGACCTGATGCCATTGAAAACAGGCAGGTTGGCTATGAAGACTTTGATGATTCAGACCTGTCAGCAGCCTAACCACAGTCGACTGAACGCACACAGGAGCAAAACAGTTTCAGGACAGTAAAGCTCGAAGAGTTGGTGCTGCAAGAAGGTGAAATTGTGATCTGACAACTTTCGTAAGTGGCAGTTTTGGGTCAATTGCGCTTTAACCGCAAAAAAACCGCAAATCGCGCAAACGAACGCACATAACAACGCAAATGAGAAAGGCCGGAGACGGAAGTGCCTGCAGTCTTTCCCGTATTTCTTTAGATACGCCTTATCCCATTAACAAATAAGGCTTTTGTCGTCCTGATCGAAGCCTTTAACCTTTACACGGAAACCATCCACAACAGCTTTGCCGCTGGCTACAGCCTCCAGAGCCATCGGATAGATCTGATGCTCAACAGCCAGCACGCGAGTTGCCAGATCATTCAGGTTATCCCCGTCCAGAACGGGGACAGCGCCTTGCGCAATGATAGGACCCACATCCATTTCCGCTGTCACAAAATGCACAGTCGCCCCATGAATACGAACACCTGCCTTAAGTGCACGCTCATGAGTATGCAGTCCGGGAAAGCTCGGCAGCAGAGCAGGGTGGATATTGATCATCCGGCCTTGCCACTGGCTTACAAACCAGGGTGTAAGAAGACGTAAAAAACCAGCCAGAACAAGCAGCTCTACGTTGTTCTCTACGAGCCTGGCATGCAGGTCGCGTTCAAAAAACTCGCGGTCCTTGCCGTAAAGTCTGTGATCCAGCGCGAAGGTTGCAAAGCCTTCGGCAGCAGCATGTTCAAGCCCTTTTGCATCTGGCCGGTTAGAGCCAACCACAACGATTTTCGCTGGATAATCAGGGGCTTTTGCTGCCTCAACAAGAGACAGCATGTTGGAACCACGCCCTGAAATTAAAACACCGACGCGTTTTTTAGGCTGCGTGCTCATTTGGCAAAATCCAGCGAGCCATCAAACACAACCTGCTTAACGTCATCCTGAGCAGCTTCCAGTTTACCAAGCCTAACAACAGTTTCGCCTTCACGCTCAAGCACTTCGCGAACAGCCTCAGCTTTGTCAGCCGCGACAGCAACCACCATGCCGACACCGCAGTTAAAGGTCCGCAGCATCTCAAACTGCTCAATGCCGCCGGCTTCAGCTAACCAGCCGAAGACTGCAGGAGAAGAAATCGCAGAAAGATCAATCCGTGCAGCAAGGCCATATGGCAGAACGCGCGGCAGGTTCTCAGGAAGCCCGCCACCAGTGATATGCGCCAGGGCTTTGATGCCATTGGTTTGTCTGAGGGCAGCCAGTAGCGGTTTTACATATATGCGGGTTGGCTCCATCAGTGCTTCGCCAAGTGTCTTGTCAGTATTAAACGGGGCCTTGTCGGCCCATGCAAGACCAGAAATCTCAGCAATCTTACGAACCAGAGAGAAGCCGTTGGAATGAACACCGGAAGAAGCCAGACCAAGCAGAACATCGCCTTCGCCAATATCTTTGGATGGCAACAGTGTACCACGCTCAGCAGCACCGACGGAAAAACCAGCCAGATCATAATCACCAGCCGCGTACATGCCTGGCATCTCGGCTGTTTCCCCCCCAATCAGAGCAGCACCAGCGATCTTGCAGCCCTCTGCAATCCCCGCCACAACGTCGGTTGCCATGTCTACATCCAGCGCACCAGTTGCGAAATAGTCAAGGAAGAACAGCGGTTCAGCACCTTGCACCACAAGGTCGTTCACACACATGGCAACCAGATCTATCCCCACACCGCTATGAACTTTGGTTTCGATAGCAATCTTCAGCTTGGTGCCCACGCCATCATTGGCAGCCACAAGAACAGGGTCTTTAAACCCTGCACCTTTCAGATCAAACAGGCCGCCAAAGCCGCCAATATCACTGTCAGCACCCGGGCGACGCGTTGCTTTGACCAATGGGCTGATCCGTTTGACCAGTGCGTTCCCGGCGTCGATATCGACGCCCGCTTGTGAGTAGGTAAGGCCGTTTTTACCGTTCTGGTCCAGGCTCATGGATACTGCTCCGCATCATCAAGAGTGTAGCGGCATAACCGCCTATGTAATTTGGCGGCATAAAAACAAAACTGCAGGGAATTGCAAGGCCGAAAGCGGATGGAAGCAGTACTGGTATCGCAGAAAACGCAGATCTGTGCAGAACCAGCTAAGCTTACACAAGTTAATGAGAGTTTGAAAAACTCCTCATTTGAAGGAAGGTTTTTCACTTCTCTCTGAGTTGTCCTAAATTATCCGGGTCAAAAGGAGGAGTAGCTACTCTGGCAAACCTGATGCTGCTACTTGACGTAATCAACCTATGGAAACTACAACCAACGTATATTTTAGAGATGTCTCTGCGAGCGACCGCGCAACCGGAATATTCGGCAAGCTTATGAGCTCCATGCCTCCACCTGGAGATAGTTTATGAGTACAAACAAACGGTTATTCTTCTGGTTGCTGGCTTTGGCAGCCTTCATCCTGTTCTTATTGGTGTTTCAAAACATCCTTCTGCCGTTTGTTGCAGGCATGGCCCTGGCCTATCTTCTCGACCCAATCGCGGATTATCTGGAAACCCATGGGTTTGGCCGCATTTGGGCCACCGTTACGATCCTGCTGATATTCCTGATTGTTTTCACCGCAATACTGCTGATCCTCCTGCCAGTTCTCGGCAAACAGTTGATCGCATTCCTGGAATATCTGCCTGAGCTGGCCGGAAACCTGGAAACACTGCTGCGCGAAAGCCTTGGTCCACAAATGGACAGACTTGCCAATCTCTCAGGGCAAACCAGTAAAATCGACTGGGGATCTTTTGTTGGCCAAGCGGCAAACTTCGTTGGAGGCCTGTTGTCGTCCATCTGGAGCGGGGGGCAAGCACTCATTTCTATCATCGGCCTTGCAGTCGTAACGCCGGTTGTTGCGTTCTATCTCCTGCTTGACTGGGACAACATGGTTGAACGTATCGACAGCTGGTTGCCAAGAGACTACCAGCAAACCATCCGCGCACTGGCTGGTGATATGGATTCAGTTGTCGCCGGGTTCGTTCGCGGGCAAGTGATGATGTGTTTTATACTGGGCACGTTCTACGCTTTTGCACTGTTTCTTGTTGGTTTGAAATTTGGCCTTCTCATCGGCCTCACAGCAGGCCTGATCAGCTTCATTCCTTATGTTGGTGCGATTGTCGGTTTCGGCCTGTCAATTGGTGTTGCTTTGGTCCAGTTCTGGCCTGATTATTTTATGATAGGAGCAGTTCTTAGTGTATTTGTTGTGGGTCAGTTTCTGGAAGGAAACGTCCTTCAACCCAAACTTTTAGGTGGAAGTGTTGGCCTTCACCCTGTCTGGCTCATGTTTGCACTATTCGCTTTTGCTTCTTTAATGGGATTTGTGGGGATGTTGATAGCAATTCCAGCTGCAGCAGTGGTTGGGGTACTAGCAAGATTTGCTCTAAAGCAATATCTTGCTAGTTCGCTATATGCAGGTCACTACAATAATACTAATAAGACGGAAGGACCGGAATGACAGGATCGACAGGGCCGCAACAATTGCCTTTGGTCTTGCCCCATGAGGAGGCACTGGGGATTGATGATTATCTGGTTTCGACGTCAAATCAGGCTGCATTCAATCTGATCACCAGCTGGCCGGAATGGCCATCCCCTATCGTAACCCTGCATGGGCCGGTCGGTTCGGGTAAGACACATCTGGTAAACGCATGGCAAGAACTCAGCGGCGCGCAGATCGTAGGCGGGGATGAGCTGGAGTTTCTTGACCTGACAGCACTGGCAGAAGCCGGTCCTGTCGCGGTTGAGGACCTGCATGCAGGTTTTGATGAAACATCTTTGTTCCATCTGTTCAACGCAGTACGCCTGACAGGCGGCAACATGTTGATGACAACCCGCGAGTGGCCGAGCACTTTTGATCTGGAAACCAGGGATCTGGCCTCCCGTTTTAGGGTAGCGACCCCGGTGCAGGTGGAAGAGCCGGACGACATGCTGCTCGCCATGGTGATGACCAAACATTTTTCAGATCGTCAGGTAACTGTTGACTCCAGTGTGATAGATTACCTCGTGATAAGAATTGAACGGTCACTGGATGCAGCCCGCAACGTTGTAGACATGCTGGACAGACATGCATTGGCGAAGGGTCGCAAGATTTCTCGCGTCATGGCCTCTAAAATATTGGAGAGCATGGGCGAATAGGGACCAGGGCGTATCTCCGGGATATGGTTACCGGTTTCGGCTCCAGATACACCATTGGGAGATGCGTACCTACGGAATGCAGCTACGAGCTTTTGGGTGAAGAAACGCTTACAGGTACTGCTGAGAGCTTGCTGCGGCACAGCAACATGTTCTAAGCTTTATTTTCCCGTCAAAATGTATGCTCTAAATGACCAGAATCATACAACGGCCAGCGTAATCGCCAGATAATCTAAGGGCAAGGTGCGCCCATACAGGCGACCCGGTCCACGGGCTGCGGAGGTACATGGAATGAATGAGTTTACGGAAATGGACGCTTTGGAAGATGAGGCCACTGACACCGCAGATTTTGATGTGAGTGCAGGGCTGGCTCTGATGCAAAAACCGGAGCGCTTTGTAAACCGTGAACTCTCGTGGTTGCAGTTCAACCGCCGTGTTCTGGAAGAATCAATGAACCCGAGCCATCCGCTTTTGGAGCGGCTCCGGTTCCTGTCCATTTCTGCCAATAACCTTGATGAGTTCTTCATGGTGCGTGTTGCAGGCCTGCGTGGTCAGCAGCGGGCGGATGTGACAACCATTTCTGATGATGGTCTGACCTCAACAGAACAGATGGAAAAAATCACTGTTGAGGTAAGCAAGCTTCAAAGTGAGCAGCAAGCCCGTTTCCGTCAACTACGTTCTGAGCTGGCTGATGAAGGCATCTTCATCGTCGAAGCACAGAACATGAGCCAGGAAGAAACAGATTGGCTGGAAGATTATTTCCTTCAGCATATTTTTCCGGTTCTGACGCCTCTGGCAATTGATCCGGCTCATCCATTCCCATTTATTCCAAATCTGGGCTTTTCGCTGATCCTGGACCTGCGCCCGGTGGATGGAGGTGCCGGCATGACCGCGCTGCTGCGCATGCCAAACCAGATTGGGCGCTTTGTGGTTCTGCCGACGCCGCGGGATGCCGGGCCAAAAGCAACCCGTTTCATTCCGATTGAAACCATCATCTCGCTGTTCATCGCCAATCTCTTTCCGGGCTATGAAGTTTGCGGCAAAGGCGCATTCCGCGTACTGCGTGACTCTGATCTGGAAATTGAGGAAGAAGCGGAAGATCTGGTGCGCGTTTTTGAAACCGCCCTCAAGCGCCGTCGCCGCGGGTCTGTAATCCGCATGGAAATTGAAGAAAGCACACCAGGAAATCTGCGTGCCTTCGTCGCAAATGAGCTGGAAGTCACCGAGGAGGAAACCTTCCTCGCCAACGGCCTTCTGGCACTGAATGATCTGTCTCAGGCTGTTAACGTCAAACGCGACGACCTCAAGTTCCCGCCATATACCCCACGTTATCCGGAGCGCATCCGCGAACACCGCGGGGATTGTTTTGCCGCTATCCAACAAAAAGACATTTTGATCCACCACCCTTACGAAAGCTTCGACGTTGTAGTCCAGTTCCTCCGGCAGGCCGCTCAGGACCCGGATGTCGTCGCAATCAAGCAAACGCTCTACCGTACATCCAACAATTCGCCGATTGTTAAAGCCCTTGCCGAAGCCGCAGAAGCCGGCAAGTCCGTCACCGCTCTTGTCGAACTCAAAGCCCGCTTTGACGAAGAAGCCAACATCCGTTGGGCACGAGATCTGGAGCGCGCCGGCGTACAGGTAGTCTTCGGCTTCCTTGAGTTGAAAACTCACGCAAAAGTCTCCATGGTTGTGCGCCGCGAGCAGGGGGGTCTGAAAACCTATTGCCACTTCGGTACTGGCAACTACCACCCGATCACGGCACGCATCTACACCGATCTGTCTTACTTTACTGCCGAGCCAGCAATGGCAAGCGATGCTGCTAAGGTATTCAACTACATCACAGGTTACGCTGAACCGGGTGAACTGGAGCGGTTGGCCGTTTCTCCAATGTGTCTGCGAAAGCGCATCATAAAGCACACAGAAGAAGAAATCACGCACGCCAAAGCAGGCCGTCCGGGGCAAATCTGGATGAAGATGAACTCTCTTGTTGATCCAGGTGTCATTGATGCATTGTACCGCGCCAGTCAGGCAGGGGTACAAATTGATCTGGTCGTGCGTGGCATCTGCTGCTTGCGCGCTGGCGTGCCGGGCCTTTCTGACAACATCCGCGCGAAATCAATTGTGGGAAGGTTTCTTGAGCACAGCCGTATCTTCTGCTTTGGTAATGGTCACGGGTTGCCCTCCGATGAAGCTCATGTCTATATCTCATCAGCGGATATGATGCCGCGCAATCTGGATCGTCGGGTCGAGACCCTTGTTCCTGTTAAAACGCCAACAGTACACAAGCAGATTCTTGATCAGATCATGGTTGCCAATCTAGAAGATAATCAACAAAGCTGGCGTCTGCTTCCAGACGGTAGTCATGAGCGTATTGTTGCTGAATTGGATGAAGATCCGTTCAACGCACACAAATTCTTTATGACGAACCCATCTCTGTCTGGTCGTGGCAGCTCGCTACAGGGCGATAGCCCGAAACTTTTTGTAGAACGGCCAAATAGTGACAGATATCTCGACGAGTGATGAGCCTCGAGGACGATTTACAGATCCGGGACCAATAGCAATCATTGATATTGGTTCCAACTCTGTCCGTCTTGTAATTTATGAAAGACTGGCGCGTAATCCGACAGCTTTGTTCAACGAAAAGATCCTGGCAGGACTGGGGCGCGGTGTAGGTGCTACTGGCAGGCTGGGCGAAGAAAATGTAGCTACCGCTCTGCGTGCATTGGTTCGGTTTCGCCGTGTCTGCGATCATGTCGGCGTTATCAAACTGCACATTCTGGCCACAGCAGCAGCCCGAGAAGCTGAAAACGGCGCGGAATTCATCGAAAAAGCAGAGGATATCTGCCGTGACAAGGTTCATATCCTGTCTGGCCGTGATGAGGCATATTACTCCGCAATGGGCGTTTTCTCCGGTTTCTGGCGGGCTGATGGCCTTGTCGGGGATTTAGGCGGTGGTTCATTGGAGCTGGTTGACATCAGCGCCCACGGCATCGGTGATGGACGCACATTTCCGCTTGGTGGTATTCGCCTCCAGGAATCCTCGGAAAGAGATCTTGCGCGGGCCAACGAGATCGCCTGTGAAGAACTGGAAAAGGCAGACTGGCTTGGCAGGGCAAAAGACCGTAATTTCTATGCTATCGGTGGAACGTGGCGTTCATTGGGACGTTTGCACCTGTATCAACAGGGCTATCCGCTGCGCGTGATGCATGATTACACAGTCCCTGCTGAAGTTATGATTGATTTCTGCAAGCAGCTCATACGGGATGACCTAAGCAATGAGTCAAGCATTCAGGTGATTTCAAAAGCGCGTCGTGGATTGTTGCCATATGGCGCAACAGTTATGCGGCAGGCCTTGTTGCATTGTCGGGCAGATCAGGTCGTCTTTTCTGCACTTGGCGTACGGGAAGGGTATTTGTATGACCAGCTTGATGAAGACGGCAAAAAGCAAGACCCTTTGATCACTGCAGCCCACGAACTGGGTGTACTGCGCGCGCGCGATCCATCTTATTCAGCTGAGGTGGTTGAGTGGAGCGAGCAGGCAATGCGTGTCGCTGGTGTTGATGAGAGCGAAGTCGAACGACGCCTGCGCATTGCAGCCTGTCAACTAACGGATATCGGTTGGCGTGCTCATCCGGATTATCGCGGTCAGCAATCACTGAACATTATTTCTAATGGCGGTTTTGTAGGCACTGATCACGCAGGCAGGGCCTATCTGGCGCTGACGGTGTTCTATCGCTACGAAGGTCTGATGGATGATGCGCTCTCCCCGGCTATTCGCAGTCTGAGTAACCCGCGTTTCATGAAGCTGGCGCGTCTTCTTGGCGCCACGCTACGCGTTGCTGCGTTGATCAGCGCTTCCATGAATGGCGTGTTGCTCAAGAGTAAGCTGTCACTGGTAAATGATAAGCTTATATTGGCTCTTCCGGCAGAACTTGCAGACATGCAGGGGGATCGTTTAACGAAGCGTCTGAATCAGCTTGGACGCGTTATGGATCTGGAAGCGGAAGTCAGAGTGCTCTGAAGCGTGTTCCGTTTGATTGGATTCAATCAAACAATAACAATTCGCTCCGACAAAGACTTTAGAGCACAATGCATGCATGTAAATGAACGTGAGGTGCTCTAAAAAATCTGAGGCAGATGCAACAAAACCCCGACAAGACTTGCCGGAGTTTTCTTATTTCTCGGTAATTTATGCTGAGCAGTGAATTTAATTCTTTAATCAGATTTTGGTTTGTTGCTCTTGTTGCGACCGCGTCTGCGAGAGGTGGTTTCAACAAGCTCAACCGGTTCACCTTGCTCGCAAATAACCACCTGACGGCCATTAAAAGCAAGGCCGATTTCGCCGTTCTTTAAGCGAACCGCATCTTCACCAAAAAGTTCACTGCGCCATCCGGAGAGGGCTTGAACCTGTGCGTCCTCACCAGATGCAATCTTGTCCAGATCATCGACCGTCGCGATAACTTTCGGTGCCACACCAAAGCTTTCGCTTTTCATCTTCAGGAGAACCTTCAGCAAATCGACAGCTGCAGAAGCACCGTCTGGAGACGGACGGCCTTTTGGAACTTCCGGCAGATCGTCCTCGGAAATCTCCATGGCGCGTTTTACTGCCTTGAGAATTTCCTCAGCATGTCTGGAGCGCTCAAAACCGCGTGGGATGGTGCGCAAATGCCCCAAAGCTTCAGAGGTCTGAGGCTTCTGCGTTGCAACCTCAAAAATAGCATCATCTTTGATTACGCGATTACGAGGAATGTCACGCTTTTGCGCCTCCTGTTCACGCCAGAAAGCCAGTTCTTTCAGGACAGCTAGGTCGCGCGGCTTACGGACGCGCAACTTCATGCGCTGCCAGGCTTTTGCAGGATCAGTGCGATATGTGTCGATAGAAGACAGCGTTGCCATCTCATCTTCAACCCAGTGGTGACGGCCCTTCTGTGCCAGTTGCTTTTTAAGGAACTGGTAGACATCGCGCAAATGGGTCACATCAGCCAATGCATAAGCAAGCTGTTTGTTCGTCAGAGGACGCCGGGACCAATCTGTAAATCGAGATGATTTATCGATCTGCTCACCCGTTACTTTCGAAACCAGCTGGTCATAGGAAACTGAATCACCAAAACCACAAACCATGGCTGCGACCTGACTGTCGAATAAAGGTGAGGGCACAAAGCCACCCAGATGGTAAATTATTTCAATATCTTGTCGTGCTGCATGGAACACCTTCACAATGTCCGTATTGCGCATCAATTCAAAAAAGGGTTCAAGATCCAGACCTTCAGCCAGAGCATCAACCACCACAGCATAATCCGGGTTGGCAATCTGAATGACGCAGAGTTTTGGCCAGAAGGTCGTTTCCCGCAAAAACTCGGTATCAACTGTTACGAAATCTGAATTTTTAAGCCTGGCGCATGCTTGCGCAAGCTCTTCTGTTGTTATGATCATCTTCATGGTGCCAGAGTCTATAGCGTAAGCAAACGGGCTTGTCCCTATCAAAGTTTCTCGTTTTCTCATCAACTGGTTGTAAATATCGATTGTTGCTCTCTATGAAATCATGGATTCGAGCCAGGATCCCGCGAAAACTACGAAGGCAGAGGAAACTCGGGAAATGTCCGCAATAAACGGTGTCAAAGTTACAGACTTACTTGACTTTAGGATGCTGACATGTCTTTTCCAGCCGGATGACCTTTTTAAGAGGTTAACCAGGTTTTGAATTTTATGATTCACCAGATTACCACTGAGGACGCTATGCATCGTTATCGAAGCCACACCTGCGGAGAGCTGCGGGCGAATAATGTAGGTGAAACCACTCGCCTTTCTGGCTGGGTGCACCGTGTACGCGATCACGGCGGCCTGCTGTTCATCGACTTGCGTGACCATTACGGTATTACGCAGTGTGTTGTAGATCCGGACTCCCCGGCATTTAAACTGGCAGAAACCGTACGCTCCGAATGGTGCATCCGCATCGATGGTGACATTAAAAAACGCTCTGATGAAACCATCAACAAGGGCCTCGACACCGGCGAAATTGAAATTTTTATCCGCGACATGGAAGTTCTGGGCGATTCTAAGGAGCTGCCACTGCCAGTATTTGGCGAGCTGGAATACCCGGAAGATATTCGTCTGAAATACCGATTCCTTGACCTGCGTCGCGATACTCTGCATGCAAACCTGATGACCCGGACCAGGATCATCAACTCCATGCGCCGTCGCATGAACGATGCTGACTTCAACGAGTTCCAGACACCAATTCTGACCGCATCTTCTCCTGAAGGCGCACGCGACTTCCTGGTACCTTCCCGTATTCATCCTGGGAAATTTTACGCGTTGCCACAGGCTCCTCAGCAGTTCAAACAGCTGCTTATGATGTCGGGCTTCGACAGGTACTTCCAGATTGCACCATGCTTCCGTGATGAAGATCCACGAGCTGACCGCCTTCCAGGCGAGTTTTACCAGCTCGACGTGGAAATGAGCTTTGTCACACAGGAAGATGTTCTGACCACCATGGAACCTGTGCTGCGTGGAGTTTTTGAAGAGTTTGCTGATGGCAAGCCAGTCACCAAAAAGTTCCCACGCATTGCCTACGCAGAAGCGATCCGCAAATATGGCTCTGATAAGCCGGATCTGCGTAACCCGATCGAAATGCAGGAAGTGACTCAACACTTTGCAGGTTCCGGTTTCAAAGTGTTCGCACGTATGATAGAGAGTGATCCTGATGTTCAGGTCTGGGCAATTCCGGCACCGGGGGGCGGCTCCCGCGCATTTTGTGACCGCATGAACTCCTGGGCACAGAGCGAAGGTCAGCCAGGCCTCGGCTACATCTTTTTCCGTAAAGAAGAAGACACAATTGCCGGTGCTGGCCCAGTTGCGAAAAACATCGGCGCAGAGCGCACAGAAGCAGTTCGTACCCAGCTTGGTCTGAATGAAGGCGATGCAGTGTTCTTCGCAGCAGGTGACCCTAAGAAGTTCGCAGACTTTGCTGGTAAAGCACGCACCCGTGCAGCAGAAGAGTTGAAGCTGATTGATGAAGACCAGTTCGCCCTGTGTTGGATCGTTGACTTCCCAATGTATGAATGGGACGAAGAAAACAAGAAAATTGACTTCTGTCACAACCCATTCTCCATGCCAGAAGGTGGAATGGACGGCCTCAGCAATGTTGACCCTCTTGAACTCAACGCATACCAGTACGACGTGATATGTAACGGATATGAGCTTGGCTCAGGCGCGATCCGTAACCACCAGGTTGAAGTCATGAAGAAGGCCTTTGAAATTGCCGGGTATGACGAAAGCCTGCTCGAAGAAAAATTCGGTGGTATGTACCGCGCATTCCAATACGGTGCACCTCCACATGGTGGCATGGCTGCTGGTATCGACCGCATGGTGATGCTGCTGGTCGGCGCAAAGAATCTGCGTGAGGTCACCTTGTTCCCAATGAACCAGCAGGCACAGGACCTGATGATGGGTGCTCCAGGTGATGTGGTACCGGCACAGCTACGCGATCTGCATATTCGCCTTAACCTGCCAGAATCATAAGAGCCGCTGGAAGAAAGCAGGTATGGCGGTCCACGTCATAATGTTATAAATCTCATGAAAGGGCGGTCGTAGATCTACGGTCGCCTTTTCTCCTTGTACCGGTAGCAAATTAAGTCATCATACTTAATTTCGCTGGAAATGCTGAGGGTTTTAGGTGTTCGACGCTATAAGCAAAAAGCTGTTTGCGGATGAAGAAGGCGCGCCCAGCCTTATTCGACGCCTTCTCCGAGAAAATTTCGGGCAATACAAATTCCGGTATATGATTGCGTTTGCTTTCATGATTGTTACGGCTGCGGCAGGCGCGGGCAGTGCAGCTATCATGAAAAACGTGATCAATCAGGTCTTTATTGACCGTGATATCACTATGGTCTACATCATCTCAGGCGCAGTGATGTCTATCTTCCTGACTAAAGGTATAGCAACCTATGGTCAGTCTGTTGTGCTGAGCAGGATCGGCAATTCGATTGTAGCTAAGCTCCAGCGTGACATGTTTGAGAAAGTGACCCGTCTGGGGGTCAGGTTTTTCGACCATACGACTTTTGGTGATCTGGCCACACGATTTGGCCACAACACAGGGGCTGCACGTGGTGTTATGGATCTGATCATCCTGTCTGCCGGACGGGATGTTATGTCTGTGATCGGCCTGGTCTCTGTTATGGTCTGGCAGAATCCGCTGCTCTCGCTCATCTCACTGTGCATTATGCCTCCGGCCGTCTTTGCCGTTTCCAGTCTCGTTCGCCGGGTGAAGAAGATTGCAAAGAGTCAGTTCGTGTCTCAGACAGTCATCCTCTCTCTGGTAAAGGAAATGGCTCTGGGCATCCGCGTCGTAAAATCCTTCAATTACGAAGGAAATATGCATGCGGCGATGGACACTGCGGTGTCCAGTGTTGAACAGCAATCCAACAAGATCGCGAAGCTGACTGCCAGAACGTCGCCACTGATGGAAACACTGGGCGGCATAGCAATTGGCATCATTATCCTGTACGGCGGTTATAGTGTAATTGCCCTGGATCAGGATCCGGGTGCGTTTTTTGCTTTTATCACGGCACTATTGCTAGCATATGAGCCAATCAAACGGCTCGCTCGCTTTCAGGTCAATCTGAGTACACAGCTTGTTGGTGTTCGCCTGATGTACGAACTTTTGGATATGCCTGAGGAAAATCAGGTAACTTCGGACAAGCCCAACATGAAGGTCACCAACGGGCGTATTGAATTCAGACAGGTTGAATTTGACTATGGTGAGGCAAAAGCTCTGAATGGCCTGAGTATTGTAGCGAAGCCAGGTGAAGTGACAGCTCTTGTTGGTGCGTCTGGTGCAGGGAAATCAACGGTCTTTTCGTTGATTGAACGCTTCTATGAGATCGACAATGGTAAAATACTGATCGATGATCAGGACATTCGCGATTTCAACATGGAAAGCCTGCGCAGCAACATCGCAATCGTGACGCAGGATACGTTTCTGTTCGACCGTACGATCAAAGAAAACATTCTTATCGGCCGCCCCGGAGCTTCTGAACAGGAAGTGATTGAGGCTGCAAAAAATGCGAATGCACACGAGTTCATTGAGAAGATGGAGAAGGGCTACGACAGCAACGCAGGTGAGGGCGGTACACGCCTTTCTGGTGGTCAGCGTCAACGCCTCGCAATTGCAAGGGCAATGCTGTCCGATGCTCCTGTCCTGTTGCTGGACGAAGCAACATCTGCTTTGGATGCTGAGTCAGAAAGCAAGGTGCAAACAGCCCTTACTCGGCTGATGAAGGGGCGTACGACACTCGTGATTGCGCATCGTCTTTCTACTGTTCGTGATGCAGATACCATTCATGTGTTGTCGCATGGTAAACTCTTGGAGAGCGGCACGCACGATCAGCTGTATGAGATGGGTGGCTATTACAGACACCTGTGCGAACTCCAGTTTAATTAACTCAGGAAGCTTCTCCTGATGCCTGACGACGTCAAAAGCTATAGTTGGATGTGATGTCTTTTCGAAGCGCTGCCTGAAAAGGCTGACTTGAGACAGTGATCATATAATTAAAGGGCCGCTGTGACAGACGATATCACAGCGGCCTTTCTTTTGAGCCTGTGTGATTTTACTCGGTGTAGCTCACAGTTGCACCGAGCATTTCAGGGAGCTGTTGAGGTGCGAGAGCCGCGATCCCTCCGAGCTGCATGATTGGAACTGCTGTCTGCGGAGCAAGCGTCACACGGATGTTGGTCGGCCTGGCTGCAAAGCTCTTAGCTGCTTTTGCCAGTTCCAGAGCAAACTCGGTTTCCGCCAGCGGTCCAGCCTGCTGAAGCGTACCATCAATCATCATGGATACCAGCAGTTCAGCAGGGAGACCTGCCTGTTTTGCCTGTGTTGCGAGAAGTTCACTGATAAGCGGTGAATCCATCACTTCGATCTGCGCACCCTTGAAGGTGGCCAGAGCAACGACAGTATTTGCTTCACGCGGGTTTTCAAAGAGAGAACGTGGAATTCCGCCAAGCTCAATGTCAGCACGCAGTTTTACACCATTTTCAAGTTCAAACTCGAACTTCTCCAGCGTCAAATCCTGGGTGTTCTCATCCCATGCAATTTTGAAATCTTGTGTGAGGTTCACACGCTCAATGCCCAGACGATCAAGCACGCCCAGTATCATCGGTTCCTTAAGGAAACTAGCATCAAAGCTCAGGCCACCAATGACTTCAGACAGGCTTGTCGGGACCGGTCCGATGTGATTGCCCATCTCAATGGTGAGTTCATCAAGGGAAACAGGGGTTGGCAGATCGTTCGCCTGCATGTTCAGACCAGTAAGAGAAATGCGTCCAATCGTTGGAATTGCCTTCATTACCGCAGCTGTGTTCTGTTTTTCTGCAACGGTGCTCTCAACAATGGTACGCAGGCCAGGCCAGGCGATGTCAGCCATCTCAAACGTGTCCAGATTAAATACGGCGTCATTGCCCTCTATGGTACCATGCAAGCCTTCAAATTTGATTTGACCAAGACTGTTTGTTGTCAGGTTCGTTGTTGAGGCGTGCTTCAGTGTCGCTTCAAAGCTTGGCGCTTTACTGTCCTTCACAGGTGCACGGGTTGGTTCCCAAGCCTTTATAACCAGATCATTTACGTCAGAATAGGCAACCGAAAACGAGCCAAGTGCATCAAGCAGACTGAATATCTGTTCAATGGCATCTTCGCCCACAGGTTTGTTTTTGAATTTCTCGTAAATTGCCATGAGTTTAACAGCGTCACCACCGGACATACGCACACCTTTGATGGTAGATTCGCCAGCACTCGTTTCAAGATAACCAAATGGCTCAGAGGCACTGCCTCCCTCAGTTTTCATCGTGCTAGAGTAACTACCCAAGCGGTACTCACCCAACAGCAAATCAGAAGGGGCTTCTCCTGCACCAAGAAGCGCAAGAAGTGGGCGTACGTCCTGATCTTTTACAGAAAGGTCGTTGTATACCGTTTCAGAAACCGTAGAGACTTCACGACCATCTGTCACAATTGAAGTTGTCGTCTTATATTCAACTTCTCCAATTGTAGTCAGAGCCACAACGCCATTTTTTGCGCCTGAATAAACCCTGTTCTTAAAGGTGTATGTTCCCGTTAATACATCGGCCATTGCCATGTCGGCAACGCCCTCTGCACTGCTGCTACGTTCATAGGAAATGTTGGTCATTGCGGCAAGTAACTGCTGAAATTCTTCTGTGGTGATACCATCTTTCAGAACTGGCAGATCTACCCAGTTTACAGAATAGCCTGAAACGACATTGTTTTTTGCATTACCAGCAACTTTGATGGTATCCTTGGAGGCCCGGGCTTCTGCAACGCTTTTGAAGTTCTCAGCTTTCGCAAAAAAACCAAACTCAAACTGAACCTTGTCAATGGTTACGTCCTGGAAGCTGAATGTATCACCATCACGAGAAGAGCCATTATAAACCGCCTTTGGTGTCTTGATTATGTAGTAGACACCCGGGTTAGGTTTATCTTCGTTGAGGTTAAGAGAGAACATTCCTTCGATTTTATAGTCCAGAATCTCTGTTTCTGATCCGTTTTCAACTGCTTTTCCATATGCTGCAGTTTCGGCACCATTTTCCAGATACCATTCATTGTATTTATCGATGAGGTCTGAAGCTGGGCTGGAAAGAGCTGGCTGGACGGATAAACCTAATACAAAGATTGAAACAGCAAAAAATCCCTGCCGCTTATGATTTTGGAAAGGCATTAAATAAACCTTTTATGATTAGTAGGAGGATTCCCCGCTAGTGTATATTCGCGTGTAGGGCTATGCCAAGCAAAGATATGATAGAAGCGGGAGAAATTGCTGATACTCCAAGGATTTGTGTTAAGCTAATCGGTGCCTTAGGGGTAGCACTCAGCGTGATACTCTGCGGTTTTTTTAAAAAACTATAAATCGCTTCCGTGAACTCCAGTTGCTTTGCGCGTTCCGGAATTTTCGCGAACTGTTTTTCTGCTTTATCTGTCAGTAGCCGTATATAGGCAGAGCGCGATTGTCCGTGTTGGTGTGCTTGTTTTTCAAGGATGTCATCCAGACCGCCTTCGTTGACGAGCGAGAGATTGAAACCGGAGACTGCAGCGCTCTGTAACAAATCCAGCGCAATGACGTTATCCCTGATTGCAAGCTCAGTGATATGCCCAACAACTGTATCTGTAAGGCCTTCCAGCTTAAGGGAGACCTGCACAGAAAAAAGATCTTTCAATACAACACTGACACCGGGAATATTGACCACCCCTGTGTCTCCATTCCATTCGCCTTCAAAGTCAATATCTGCATTCACTTGCGATAAGCCTAACTCATCAAGCAACTGCTGCTGTGGCGGTGCAAACATGGATCTGCCCAAAACGATATTCGCGACCTGGATACTGGCGGTAATAGGAAAGCCACCATTGTTGACGTCAAAGTGAATTCTGATCCGCTCAACAGGCATGGACTGACCAGTTGAACGATCCTGAAACAACAGTCCCTTAACTTCTGCTGTGGAATAGAGCGAAGTCGTGAGGTTTGATGCCGGATTACTCTGGTCATTGGCATTGGAAAGGTAAAGATCCGTAACTGCGATCATGTCTGCAGTGAAGTTGAAGTCCGGTTCGTCCACCTCGAACTTTGAAGCTGCAAACGCACCGACAAACAGCCGCCCGTCACCCAACACCGAGGCCTGAGCCAATGCCAGATCACGGATCTTGAAGCGTTTCATCTGATCCGCGTTTGGATAGCCTTGAATCCCGCGAATAGTAAGCACATCATTATCGACGGTAACCGGTCCCACGTGCGTCAGGGTTAAGCCACGGTCCCGAAGGTTCTGAAGAAACGCTTTTGCGACAGCATTATCTGTATCGATCTGTGCTGAAGCCGAGAGTGCGAAACAGCTGCTGAAGAGGAGGGCAAAGAAGAACATCTGGAAGATTTGGTGGCAACGTAATTCAGAACTGCGCATGGCCTGGCTCCAGATTGACCGCAAGAAATATTTAGGTGCCAAACTGGCATGTTGAGGGTTAGAGGCATGTGTACATCGCTGCAAAAAGTCAAATCACTTTGTGAAAAAGCCTGGGGTAAATGCACATCTTCGGGCGGTTTTGGAAAGGATCTGGGGATCGTTTTGGGTGTTTGGATAATTTTTACAGTTTTAAGTAAGAGTTAATCATAGAAACAGATAATTGTAATTTCCCTTTCTAAGGTCATAGTTGTGTCTCGCCATTATTTCGTATTTGTCCGCGCAATTTTGGTTGCTTTGGGATTGGCGCTCTTGCCATTGCTAATTGGCAATATGATCCTTGAGAACTTCGCACTGCACCAGGCGCGAAATGAAATGAACGCGATTGCAGATCGTTACATCTCAAGAAGTGAGGCTGCGATTTCCGATGCCGTAGAAACACTGCGTCAGATGCAGGTGAAAGATCTGACATCCTGTACACGCCAAAACCAGGGCGAGTTTGAAAAGACGCTCTCACAGAACGTCATTGTCAGCGCAATAGGTATCGTTGATCACCGCGGTGTTCCTATGTGTTATGTGCCGGCCCAGGTTCGCCGTGGCACCAGTGTTCTTCCCGCGCTCAAGCAAGATGCTCCGCGCGTTGGAATTGGTATGTCCTGGATGGAGTATCAGGGTATCCGTACCGCGCTGGTCTCATGGCAGCTCAGAAACGGCTGGCGTCTGGTTGCCAATATTTCTCCAGCCGTACTTGCGATTGAACCGGGGCCGGACTATCTGCGCCATTCCTCTGAAATTGAAGTTCGGTTAGGGCAGGACCATGTCTGGGTGAAACCGACAAGCAACAGCAACCTTCCTGTTATTATAGGCAGCAAATTCATTGAAGAGTTTGCAACCTCAACGATTTACCCGATCAATGTGCGGATCCGAAGCGACCATAATGCGGTAATGAGCCTTGTTGGAGAGCTGAAGATCGTAGCAGTGATCGCCTGTTCGGGGGTTGCGATCCTCGTGATTGCTTTGGGTGTCTGGCTCTCATGGAAGCCAGAAAAGGATGCCGAAGATGATTTTGTCGCCTCCATCCGTAATAGCGAATTCATACCTTATTATCAGCCCGTTGTCGACATTATGACCGGCGAACTGCAAGGCTGCGAGATGCTGATGAGGTGGCTGCTACCTAACGGCAAAGTAGTTTCTCCGGGCCAATTCATGACCTATGCAGAAACCTCGGGCCATATCTTTGAAATGACCCGCAGTATCATGCGCCAGTCCGTTGACGATCTGGGAGAGCTCTACTCTCAGCACCGGGAACTGAAGCTCTCCGTCAACCTGTTTGCAGGCCATTTTAATGATCGGTCCATCGTGGATGATCTTTTGGACATCTACGAGGATTCGCCGATTGCGCTTCATCAGGTTGTTATGGAGGTGACAGAGCGTCAGCCTCTTGAAAACATTGGTCTGGCCAGAAAGATCATTGCAGAGCTACAGACTCATGGCATTCGTGTCGCACTTGATGACGTAGGAACAGGCCATGGTGGTCTGGCTTATCTGCAGAAGTTGGGCATGGATATCGTCAAGATCGATAAGATGTTCATCGACCCGTTGGGCGGCGAAGAGAATGCGTTCCGTCTGGTCGATGCCATAGCCGAACTTGCGGACACGATGAATATGGGAATTATCGCAGAAGGCGTCGAAAAATATGAGCAAATCTCTCTTCTGCGCGAGCTCGGGGTGTCTTCCGCGCAAGGCTACATCTTCTCCAAACCATTGCCAGCCCGCAAGTATCTTGAGTTTGCGGAGGACATCTTCACGGACAGACACAATCCGGTGAAGGCGCTAGAGGAGAAGAAGGAAGCCTCTGATAAAGTTCTTGATCAGATCGCTTCTCAAAACATTGCCAGCTAATCCAACTCACGTTGTTGCAGGGTAAGCCTCCACTCAATTTACGTGCTGGAGTTCGTCCCTGATGGGGTCGAATTGGGAAGGGGGCGAAATAGGGCGCTAAGCTATTTCCGTGCTCATTTTCCGCCAAATATACTGCCCGATGAGCAGAATATGCTCCCATCCGAGTGGCGAGATGTGCCGCAATAGATATTCGGGGGTTTTCAGGCCTGCTCGTTTACGCTGGATGACGGCTTTACCCAGTTGCTCGGTATTCCAGAATATGATGATGGCGGTGAGCAGGTTCAGTCCGGCCAGACGGAAATTCTGACTTTCGGTTGTGCGATCCCGGATTTCTCCCTGCCGTCCGATCCGCAATGCGTTTTTCAAAGCGTGGTGAGCTTCCCCCTTGTTTAACCCGACATTAGCCCTGCGCTGCATGTCGATATCCAGGGCCCATCGATCATAAACAGCGTGCGTTCGATCCGTCCGATTTCCCCTAGAGCGATGGCGAGGTCATGCTTGCGCGGTCGGGCCGGCAGTTGGCTCGGTGGCACCATTCCAGATCTCATTGTGGCGGTGCATCTCAGTACATCGGGCCAGTTATCAATGAGGGTTTGTTCCCGGACCTTCCCCCCGATCAGGCCGTTCAACTCTTTCGGTACACCTTTGAGATCAAAGACGTAGAGGCGCTTGGATTGCAGATCGCGAATGCGGGGAATGAAACGATACCCCAGCAACGCGCAGGCAGCAAATACGAGATCGGTGAAC
>CANNAV010000006.1 GCA_947502585.1 uncultured Pseudovibrio sp. | reverse complement strand
GTGCAATGAGGGCAGCTTACTCCATTCGGCCAACGCAGTTGCCGGACCTGTTCGAAGCACTTTGCGTTGTCTAAGAGATCGTGAAACTTCATCATCTCACAGTTTTACAGATCGACGATGGTCATTTCCATCAATAGTATCTTAATAACCCCAACTCCCCGGAACCCATAAAGAGCCATCGTCAATTATCTGCCCAAGTCTTTACAAGAAAAGGCTAGGAGTTCCATCAAGCACATCTGGATGGTACCAACAAAAGCGGAAGCCGAAGCCGCATTCGATTTGTTCGTGGAGCAATTCGAGGCCAAATATCCCAAGGCGGTAGAGTGTCTTCTCAAAGACCAGCATGATCTTCTCGCGTTTTATGACTTTCCTCAGAGGCACTGGCAGTCGATCCGAACCTCCAACCCGATTGAATCCACGTTCGCCACAATCAGGCACCGAACCAAGCGCTCAAAAGGCTGTCTGAACCGCGATGGCATGCTGAACATGATGTTCAAACTCAGCCAGTGCGCCCAGAGCCGCTGGCGACGAATGAGAGGTTTTGCTGACCTGGATAAAGTAATCACAGGTATCATTTTTAAAGATGGCATCGAACAGAATACACTCGATCAAAAAGCTGCTTAAGGAAATGCTGATACACCAGATTTGACAATAACTCTGATGTTCAGGGGGGGCACTGCAGAGCCTGTGTCTGATGTTTCACGGATGGTTCTGGCATCGTAACCAGCACCCATTAGTAGAAACGCCCGGGCAATTCAGTGCAAGGAGTATTTTACATAGCGATCTGAACTCATCCGGGCCTTCCTGTAAGGAATCTTGAAGAACATTTTTACTGATTTTGGAATCCTGTTACTCAACAGGCCCTAAATCGGAAGAAAGTACCTCATAATTATCGCTGGTAAAATGGTGTTCGTGCAAAACGTTTTTTCCACTCCTGCCTAGAGAGGGAGCCTATGCATTGGCGTGAAGCCCCTCCGTATCCTCTGCTGAGAAGGCAAGCTTTCAATACGCATGTGGAGGGGAATGCGTTCTGGGAAACGGGTAAAACAAAAGATTTCGCAGTGTCGTAGCAATCAAGGCACGCACTTGCAAAAGCAAAGCCAATCGCACAGCCTGCACCAAAACTTCAATCCGCTTGGGGGAGAAGGACATAACATAGTCTTTGCAAGCCTAAACGACGAAGGAAGTGTTCCGGAGGTATATAAAGTCGTCAACCAGCGAAATATGAGAGCCGCGAGATAGTCTTTTTAATTTCGATTTAGGGGAAAAATGGCTGGGGATCCTGGACTCGAACCAGGACCGACGGAGTCAGAGTCCGCTGTTCTACCATTAAACTAATCCCCAGCAGAACCATAGGCTTAAAGCTACTTTTTACAATTTGGCCCCGAGAGTTTTACAATCTTGGGGACAGGGAGTTCTATATATGTCCCCCCGAAGTGGGTCAATACCGAAACAGAAACATTTGCATTGATTTAGTTTTTTTCGTGCTTTTCCCACAGAGCGATAGCGCTGTCAGCCGTTTTCAACTGATCGTACAACTGAGTGTACCGCTCCATTATAGCATTGCTCATCCCGGTGATTGACGAGATCTGTCAACCACCTCTTTCAATCTACTCGCGGCACTCGCCCGCAATCCATGGGGCTTGTACCCTTCCTGACGAATGCGACTGGTTGGTTCTTTCGACATTTTGCGTGTGAACATCGCACGAAAGCCACCTGGGTCTAACGGCTGCCCGTTTTGGCGGGTGATGAGGTAGATACTACCCCTTTGCCTGCATTCATTAATGATGGGCTTCAGATTGTCGTGGATCCTGATCCGGAGTTCTTAGAGGTGGCTCAGGATCCCTCAAGCACTGGCGTTTCAACCTATTGACGATATAATATAAAAATCGAATTTGGAATTTTTTAAAGGTGCCTTAAACGGCTTTACCCAGTCTGTTGACCTGGGTTAGTGTTTGTTTCAGGGGATGAGGCGTATCATAGCCTCTCTAACATCATTCAGGGAGACGCAGGCGTGCAGGTTGGGTGGGAGAAGTGCAAACCGTATAAACTTCGAAGCAACTTTGAGCGCTGGATATCACCTGAGTGCTGGAGATTTTCAGCAATTGCGGCATTGGCACTTTGTGCTATGCTTGCATCTCCGGCAACTCATGCTGTTGAGATAAAAGCCAAAGCCGCGATGCTCTACGATTTCTCCAACAAATCACTGATCTTTTCAAAGAACTCTCAGGTTCTGCTTGAACCAGCTAATCTGACCAAGCTGATGACGGCGGTTACGGTGCAGCAGGCGTTACACACCGGCGACATTACCCCGCAAACCACTTTCAAGGTCAGTGAACACGCTTGGCGGACAGGCGGAGCACCTGCACGCGTCACAACCATGTTCGCACGCCTGAACTCCTCCGTCTCCGTGAATGATCTGATGTATGGCCTTATTGTTCAAAGCGCAAACGACGCCGCAATCATTCTGGCAGAGGGACTTACGGGCAGTGAAGGCAACTTTGCACGGGAGATGAACAAGCTTGCCAAATCTATTGGCATGAAAAATTCCAATTTCACCAATCCAACCGGCTTTCCCGATGAAAGTCACAAAACGACACTGGAAGACCTGACGATTCTCGCAGCGTATGTTCTGGAACATGAACCCGAGCTGCATTCTGTGTTTTCCATGGATCGCTTTACGTGGAACAAAATCACACAGCGCAACAAAAATCCGCTCATTCAGGATATTGATGGGCTGGATGGGTTTGGAGCGGGCTTTTCTGAAAGAGAAGGCTTTGCTGCGCTTGGAACACTAGACAGTAACGGCCGTCGCTATGTAGCCGCTATTGCAGCGTCCCCGACGATGCTGGACCGTGTTCAGGATATGAAAACTCTGCTGCTGCCGTCCTTTTCCGGTCTCAAGCTTGAACAGTTTTACCGCAAAGGCGATCTTGTCAGCGACGCACAAGTGTATGGCGGCAGGAAAACAACTGTCTCATTGAAGGCAAATGATTCTGTTGCAACGCTCATCAATCCCAATGAAAAAAACAAATACCAACTGCGCGTTGTTTACAAAGGCCCCATTCCCGCACCGATCAAGGAGGGAATGGAAGTTGGAGAACTGCAGGTTCTTTCCAGAAATGACGTGATTTATCGGGCAACACTGGTTACAGGAGAGGATGTAGCCATGGGAGACCTGCAAGGCCGTGCATGGGACGCGCTAGGCGAGTTCTTCTACCAGTTGTTCTAGCTCCGGATTCTGAACCAGTGAATTCCGGAGGTTTTGGAGGCCTGTTCGACGTTGTCGGGTATTTTTATCAGTTTCGAAGGTGGCGAAGGCGCCGGTAAGTCAACACAGATTCATCGTTTACGTGACAACCTCGCGTCCAGAGGCATAGAAGCAATTACCACGCGTGAACCAGGTGGTTCTCAAGGCGCTGAACTTGTTCGCGAAGTTCTCCTGTCAGGAGCGGCTAAGGAGTATGGTGTAACGGCTGAGGCTGTACTTTTTGCAGCTGCCCGGGCGGATCATATCGACACACTGATCAAGCCAGCATTAGACGGTGATAAATGGGTTCTGTGCGACCGATTTGCAGATTCTTCCCGCGTCTATCAAGGTGAATCCGGTGTTCCTCCACAAACAGTCGAAGCTTTGCAACAGGTCGCAATCGCGGGTCATAATCCAGATATGACCTTGCTGATCAACGTAACACCTGAAGTCGGTTTAGCCCGCGTCTCAAAACGCAAAAGCCCTGTCGAATTTGATGGCCCGGATCGCTTTGAAACAGATACTCTGGAAACGCACCGGCGCAGACAGGAAATGTTTCTGGAGATGGCCCGAAGCGAGCCGGATCGCATCGTTGTGGTTGACGGAGATCAGTCACAGGACAAAGTGACGGAAGATATCTGGCAAGCTGTCCAAAGCCGTTTTGAAAAACAGATCAAACAGGATACGGGTTGTTCGCAGGCACGCAGGGAAGGGTGAGTATGGCTAAAGCTCCCATAATCGAAGAAGTCCCTGAGTTTGATGAGGTCGAAGGACTTCCGCTTCCGCGCGAACAAACCCGCCTTTACGGCCATGAACTTGCAGAAACCGAGTTGCTTGATGCTTACAGATCACAGCGTTTTCATCATGCATGGATCCTTGGCGGTCCCAAAGGCATCGGCAAAGCCACACTCGCATTTCGTTTCGCCCGCTTCATACTGGAGCATCCGGACCGCTTCTCTACGCCTGTGATGGCCGCAAACAGCCTGTACGTTCCGCCGGAAAGCCATAGCTCTCAAATGATTGCAGCAGGTTCTCATGCAGACCTCCTGCATTTGCGTCGCCCGTGGGACCTGAAAGGAAAACGCTTTAAACGCGATCTTCCCGTTGATGAAGTGCGCAAGACCACAGGCTTTTTCGGGTCAACTGCGGCAGGCGGAAACTGGCGGATATGCCTCGTTGACTCTGCTGATGACTTGAACCAGTCCGCAGCCAATGCCCTGCTTAAGATTCTGGAAGAACCACCAAAGCAGTCGCTCTTTATCCTGCTTGCACACAATCCTGGACGTCTGTTGCCAACAATACGCTCCAGATGTCGCAGATTGTCCATGCGTAAGCTGGAGGAACAGACTATCGAGCAGGCGCTGACCGAAATGGGCTGCGGTTCACCCGGCGACACCGAAGCACTTCATACATTGGCAGATGGCAGCCTGCGTCAGGCCGCATTGGCTGCAAATGGCGGAGCACTACAGATTGCGCAGGAATTCACGGGCCTGGTCGACACCATTGCTAACCTGGATATGATCCGTGTGCACAGTTTTGCCGACAGAGTTTCGGGGCGTGGTGCGGAGGACGCGTGGAATACTTTTATGGATCTGGCACGTACATTCCTGAGCAATCAACTGCGCAAAGATGCAAGCACAAAGCCGGATGCGCTTGTCAGGTGGGCTGACTTGTGGGAAAAGGTGGGCCGCGCTGCCTCAACAGCAGATGCTTTAAACCTCGATCGCAAGCAAGTTGTATTGTCTTTCCTCATTGACCTGCGGAATGCAAGCGCGAGCTGACCAACGAATTTTGGGCCCAAAACCCAAAGAACTTTCCAGATTTGAATCCCGGATCAAAAGATTGCTTTAGGATATGACAGAAAAATCGCCTTTCTATATTACAACAGCAATTTCCTACCCAAATGGTGAGCCGCATATCGGCCACGCCTATGAGGCAATTGCAACTGACGTGCTGGCCCGCTTCCAGAAACTGGATGGCCGGGAAGTACATTTCCTGACTGGTACGGACGTACACGGTCAGAAGATGCTTCAGACCGCCGTCAAGGAAGGCATGTTACCTTCAGATCTTGCTGACAGGAATTCCAAACTCTTCCGCGAGATGGTGGAGGTACTGGGCTGTTCTAATGATGATTTCATTCAGACCAATGAAGAGCGGCATTATAAGTCCTGTCAGGCAATCTGGCAGAGTATGGCTGCTTCCGGCGACATCTATAAAGACAGTTACGCCGGTTGGTATTCTGTACGCGACGAAGCCTACTATCAGGAAGGCGAGACCGAAGTTCGCAAAGACGGTGTGCGTTATGGACCGCAAGGTACACCTGTAGAGTGGGTTGAAGAAGAAAGTTATTTCTTCCGTCTCTCAGCCTATGAAGACAAGCTGATCGAGTTTTACAGAAAAAACCCGGACTTCATTGGTCCAAATGCACGCCGCAATGAAGTCATCAGCTTCGTAAAAGGTGGCCTGAAAGACTTGTCTATCTCCCGCACGACCTTTGACTGGGGAATCCCGGTTCCGGGCGATGAAAAGCACGTTATGTACGTTTGGGTCGATGCTCTGACCAACTACATCACCGCGCTTGGTTATCCGGATTTGGATGGCGATATGGCTAAATTCTGGCCTGCAAACGCACATATCATCGGAAAAGACATTATCCGCTTCCACGCGGTTTACTGGCCTGCATTCCTCATGTCTGCAGGTGTTCCTTTGCCAGAGCGTGTATTTGCTCACGGGTTCCTGTTCAACTCCGGCGAGAAGATGTCTAAATCTCTGGGCAACGTCATCGCACCACGTGACCTGGTAGACACCTACGGCATCGACCAAATTCGCTATTTCTTCCTGCGTGAAGTCCCATTCGGTCAGGATGGCAACTATAACCACGAAGCTATGGTAAACCGGATCAACGCTGACCTTGCCAACGATATCGGCAACCTGGCTCAGCGTTCGCTTTCCATGATCTTTAAAAACTGCGAAGGTAAATTACCGGTTCCCGGCGAGTTCTCAGCTGATGACAAGGCGATCTTGCAGCAAGCAGATGAGATGCTCGAAAAATGTCGTGGTTTTATGGCAAAGCAGGAAATCCACCATGCTCTGGCATGCATCTGGTCAACGGTTGGTGAAGCAAACCGCTACTTCGCCTCTCAGGAGCCCTGGGCGCTGAAGAAAACGGACCCCGAGCGCATGGGCACAGTCCTTTACACAACCGCTGAGATTATCCGTCAGGTTGGTATTCTGGCACAGCCAGTGATGCCAGGCTCTGCATGCAAACTTCTGGACCAGCTGGTGCTGAATGAAGATGAGCGGTCATTCGCACGGCTGGGAGAAGTCGGTCGCCTTCAAGGTGGTCGCGCTCTGCCCAGGCCACAGGGCGTGTTCCCACGCTATGTTGAGCCGGAAACAGCCGAATAATCGACCATCTCAATGTTTCGAAGGGAGGCGCATGTGCCTCCCTTTTTTATGAGGGAAATGCACTGGTATTTTCCGCAGAGATCAAACAAACGGTCTACAGGACCTATTGACAGAATCGCATTGGAGGCGCTTTTGCTGTGACCATGTTAGTTGATAGTCATTGTCATCTGGACTTTCCGGATTTCGCAGAAGAACGCGACCAGATCATCGAGCGCGCCCACGAAGCTGGGGTCAAGCTGATGGTCACCATCTGCACTCGTGTCCGCAAGTTTGAGCAGGTCAAAGAGATCGCTGAAGCCTATGACAGCGTATACTGCTCCGTTGGAACCCATCCGCATCAGGCCGGGGAAGAAACCGGCGTCACCACTGAAGAACTGGTGGAGCTTGCAAAGCACCCAAAAGTGGTGGCGATAGGTGAAGCGGGTCTGGATTACTTCTACGACAACGTGTCACCAGAAAATCAGGAAAAGGTTCTGCGCACACACATTGCAGCGGCACGTGCAACCCGGCTGCCGCTGGTGATACATAGCCGTGATGCTGATGAAGACATGATGCGCATACTCGAAGAAGAGATGAAGGCGGGCAGCTTCCCGGCGTTGCTTCATTGCTTCTCCTCCGGCAAAGAGCTGGCAATGAAGGGACTGGAGCTTGGACTTTATATTTCCTTCTCCGGCATTTTGACCTTTAAGCGCTCCACTGAACTACGCAATATTGCAGCAGAGCTTCCAATGGATCGCCTTCTTGTTGAAACCGATGCCCCGTATCTTGCACCACAGCCATGGCGTGGCAAGCGCAATGAACCAGCTTATGTAGCACACACCAATAAGGTTCTGGCTGAAGCACTGGGTGTTTCAGAAGAGGATATGGCCGAGGCCACCACACAGAATTTCCTGCGCTTGTTTTCCAGGGTGCCACAGCCAGCCTGATTGGATAGACTCACTTGGATTATACTGAGATTGTTTTTTGTGAGGACCGATGACCAGCAATTTTAAGGTCACTATTCTGGGCTGCGGCTCATCTACTGGCGTACCAAGAATTGGAGGAGATTGGGGCGAATGCGACCCTGATGAGCCCAAAAACCGCCGCCGCAGATGTGCTCTGCTGGTTCAACGGTTCTCTGAGAAAGGCACAACCACCATTATCGTTGATACGGGGCCCGATTTGCGTGAGCAGATGTTGTCAGCTGGTGCCACTCAGGTTAATGCAGTGCTTTACACTCATGCTCATGCCGATCACCTGCACGGCATTGATGACCTGCGCTTTTTTGCACTCATGCAACGCTCCAAAGTACCGGTCTATATGGATGAGTTCACCTCAAAGCGCGTCCGTTCTGCTTTCGATTACTGCTTCGTTACACCACCGGGTTCCGGTTATCCGCCGATTCTGAGTGAAAACCGGCTGACAGATGGAGCGTCGGTAACCATTGATGGAGCAGGGGGCCCGATCACCGCATTACCATTTCTCGTTCATCATGGCGACATTGATGCACTGGGCTTCCGCTTTCAGAATTTGGCATATACACCTGATGTCCACGACATCCCGAAAAGCAGCTTTCCTGCACTGAAGGGGCTGGATACATGGATTGTCGATGCACTTCGCCGGAAACCACATCAAAGCCACTTCTGCGTCAACGATGCTTTGGAGTGGATTGAGAAGATGAAGCCCGCTCGAAGCATCCTCACCAATTTGCATTGCGATCTGGATTATCAGCGATTGAAGTCGGAGCTACCAGAGGGTGTTTCACCAGCCTTTGACGGTCAGGAACTCGGGTTCCCGGCAGATTCGGTGGTGTGAAATCGTCTCTTTTTTTATGATACCTGAACAGAATCATGGCTTGTCAGAACTCCACACCTTGTGCTGATATAGATATATCAGCGAAACATAATTTACTGCCCATGTAAATTGCCTCACTGCACTCCAAAGATAAACTTATAAAATGTAACAGGATAGATCAAATTCCAACGATATCTCGTATATTTTATACTTAGATATTTTATGTTTGAAATAACTAAAGAAACCTGTCACGCTTACCTCAGGTTGGAATTAGGCACATTTAGCCTGAGGGAGAGAGCAATGAAAGTCGCATGTCTTGGAGGCGGCCCGGCAGGTCTTTATTTCGCAATCAGTATGAAGCTGCGAGATCCGCAGCATGAGGTTACAGTCATCGAGCGAAATAAGTTTGACGACACATTCGGCTGGGGTGTTGTTCTTTCAGATGAGACCCTGGACAACTTCAAGGTAAATGACGAAAAGAGCGCTGAATCCATCCGTGCCCACTTTGCATACTGGGATGATATCGCGGTCCACTATAGAGGCACCTGCCACGTCTCCAGCGGTCACGGGTTCTGCGGCATAGGCCGTAAACAGCTGCTTTTGCTCCTTCAGGAACGGGCTCGTGAGCTTGGCATCAATATGGAGTTCGAACGCAACTACACAAGCGCAAAAGAGTTCATGGGCGATTACGACCTCGTTGTTGCAGCAGACGGCCTGAATTCCACCAGCCGCACAGAATTTGCCGAATACTTCAAACCTGACATTGACACCCGCAAATGCAAGTTCGTCTGGCTCGGAACGCACCAGAAGTTCGATGATGCTTTCACTTTCATCTTTGAAGAAACAGAACATGGCTGGATCTGGGCACATGCTTACCAGTTCGATGACGACACTGCGACCTTCATCGCAGAATGTTCCGAAGAGACCTACGAGGCATTCGGCTTTGCTGACATGAGTCAGGCTGAATCTTGCCGAACTTGTGAGAAAATTTTCGAAAAATATCTTGACGGCAATGAGTTGATGACCAACGCAAACCACGTCCGTGGCTCTGCCTGGATCAACTTCCCACGTGTACTTTGCGAAAAGTGGTCCCACGAAAACCTTGTTCTCATGGGTGATGCTGCTGCAACCGCACACTTTTCCATCGGTTCGGGCTCCAAACTTGCCATGGAAAGCGCCATTGCACTGGCAGATTACCTGCACAGCGAAAACTCTGTTCAGGACGCCTTCCAAAAATACGAGGATGAGCGCCGTCTGGAAGTTCTGAAGCTTCAGTCCGCTGCTCGTAACTCTCTGGAATGGTTCGAGAATGTCGAGCGCTACCTGCATCTGGACCCTATACAGTTTAACTACTCGCTTCTGACACGCTCCCAGCGCATCTCCCATGAGAACCTGCGTGAGCGCGATGCTGAGTGGCTGGGAACAGCAGAAGGCTGGTTTCAAAATCAGGCAGGAGCATCGGACACTGACAACGCTCCACGCCCGCCAATGTTCGCGCCGTTCAAACTGCGAGAACTGGACCTGATCAACCGCGTGGTTGTCTCTCCAATGGCTCAGTATAAGGCAGAAAACGGAGCGGTCACGGACTGGCATCTGGCTCACTATGGCGAACGCGCCAAAGGTGGAGCAGGCATGGTCGTAGTTGAGATGACCTGTGTCAGCGCTGATGGCCGTATCACCCCGGGTTGCCCGGGCCTCTATGCACCAGAACATCAGTCCGCGTGGAAGCGCATCACCGGTTTTGTTCATGAGCACAGCCACGCAAAAATATGCTGTCAGCTCGGCCATGCTGGTCCAAAGGGTTCAACACAACTAGGTTGGGAAGAGATGGACGCGCCTTTGAAAGAGGGCAACTGGCCACTTCTCGCTGCCTCGCCAATCGCCTGGTCTGAACGCAACCAGATACCTAAGCAGATGGACCATGCAGACATGGACCGCATTAAAGAAGAATTTGTGAATGCGGCGAAGATGGCAGATGCATCAGGCTTCGACATGATCGAAGTCCACTGCGCTCACGGGTATCTTCTGTCTTCTTTCATCTCTCCGCTTACAAACAAACGTGCGGATGAATATGGCAATTCATTAAGAAACCGCATGAGATACCCGCTGGAGGTTATCAAGGCAATGCGCGAGGCCTGGCCCCAGGACAAACCAATGTCCGTGCGTATCTCGGCAACCGACTGGGTGGAAGACGAAGGCCTCACACCTGACGAAGCTGTTGAGATTGCCCATATGCTGGATGCTGCCGACGTCGATATCTGTGACGTTTCAGCAGGCCAGACCAGTACCCGGGCACAACCAGTCTATGGCCGTATGTTCCAGGTGCCGTTTTCTGACCGCATCCGCAATGATGCCGGCATGAAAACCATGGCAGTCGGCAACATCTACGAACCGGACCACGTGAACTCCATTCTGATGGCTGGTCGCGCGGATCTTGTCTGTCTGGCACGGCCACATCTGTCCGATCCGTACTGGACACTGCGCGCGGCAGCTGATCTTGGCGACAAAGGCGTTCACTGGCCAGAGCCTTATCATCCAGGTCGTGACCAACTGTACCGTCTTGCCGAACGCGCTGAGACCATGAAAGTTCGGGTTTAAGGAAGAGCGGTTTGGAAAAGCATGCAGTCATAACAGGTGGCGGGACCGGAGTTGGTGCCGAAATAGCCCGCCACCTCGCCGGGCTTGGAGTAAATGTCACCGTTGCCGGGCGGCGAAAAGAGCCTCTGGACCTGGTGGCAAGTGCCAGCAGCCGTATTCGTGCGGTCATTGCGGACATCACCGATGAAGGTTCTGTGGCTGGGTTGTTTGAAAAAGCCTCAGAAGCAAACGGACCAGTCAATATTGTAATTGCCAATGCAGGGGCAGCGGACTCCGCTCCTTTTGTAAAGATTGAGAAAGAAGACTTTCAGCACATGCTCGACATCAACCTGACCGGAACATTCCTGACATTTCAAAAAGGATTGGAAGCTTTGAAAGGGCAGGAATACGGGCGGATAATCGCTATTGTTTCCACGGCAGGCCTGCGCGGATATTCCTATGTCTCTCACTATGCTGCTGCCAAACACGGTGTTATCGGTATGGTTCGCTCTCTCGCACTTGAGCTTGCCAGCAAGCCATTTACGGTTAATGCTGTGTGTCCTGGATTCACAGAGACTCCAATGCTGCAGCGCTCGATTGAAAACATTATGCAAAAAACCGTAATGAATGAAGAACAGGCGCGAGCCGCTCTTTACAGGGACAACCCGCAGCAACGATTCATCCAGCCGGACGAAGTTGCCGCCACAGTGGCATGGCTCATCGGAGATGGCGCGCGCTCAGTGACAGGGCAAGCCATTTCGGTATCAGGAGGCAAGACCCAATGACAGCCTCACAGGAATTGCTCAAAACTAACAAAACAACCGATGACAAGTCCCGCGTGCGCCTCTGGTTGAGATTACTCCGTGCCTCTCGGGCGATCGAAGGCGAGCTGAGAGAGCGGCTGCGGACAACCTATAACGTGACACTGCCGCGCTTTGACGTGATGGCTGCACTTTACCGGGAGCCGGAGGGCATGCTTATGTCTCAGCTCTCAAAATACCTGATGGTATCTAACGGCAACGTCACTGGCCTCATAGACCGCCTGACCACGAACGGGCTGGTTCAGCGTACCTTGAGAGACGGGGACCGGAGAACCTCTGTGGTTTTGCTGACCAAAGAAGGGCGCAAGAATTTTGAGCAGATGGCAAAAAGTCACCACGAGTGGGTTAATGAGCTGCTCTCTCACTTTTCTCCTGATGAAGCACAAAATCTTGCTGAAACCCTGAAGGTGTTCGCAAGCGACTGGGAAGGGCACCCCCGATAATGCTGACAGTTTACAAAATGGCGAATTTTCAACCGAAACATTTCCTTTGGCGCATGGAAGGCGATATTGCAGTCATCCAGCTGGACCGCCCGGACCGCAAGAATCCGTTGACCTTTGAAAGCTATGCCGAACTTCGCGATACCTTCCGTGATCTCGCCTATGCAGATGACGTCAATGCCGTTGTCATTGCCTCCAACGAAGGCAACTACTGCTCAGGTGGAGATGTGCACGACATCATTGGTCCACTTGTTGCGATGGACATGAAGGACCTGCTCAGGTTCACGCGTATGACAGGTGACCTGGTGAAAGCCATGATCAACTGCACCAAGCCTGTCATTTCGGCTGTAGATGGAATCAGCGTTGGTGCCGGGGCGATCATGGCGATGGCATCAGACCTGCGCATTGGCACGCCTCAGGCAAAAACAGCATTCCTGTTCACCCGTGTCGGGTTAGCGGGCTGCGATATGGGGGCCTGTGCAATTCTTCCACGTATCATCGGGCAGGGACGTGCTGCAGAGCTGCTCTACACAGGTCGGTCCATGAGTGCAGAAGAGGGCTACACTTGGGGCTACTTCAACTCTTTGTCCACCACAGAAGAGATTGAGGCAGATGCCATTCGCATGGCACAGCGCATCACCGCAGGGCCAAACTTCGCACATGGCATCACCAAGACCCAACTCAATCAGGAATGGAACATGGGGCTGGATCAGGCAATTGAAGCAGAAGCGCAGGCCCAGGCCATCTGCATGCAGACTAAAGATTTTGAGACCGCTTACAAAGCTTTTGCTGCAAAAGAAAAACCAGTTTTCGAGGGAGCATAAATGGCTGACACCACCTTCCTCACATGGCCGTTTTTTGAAGAAAAACACCGAGAACTGGCTGTAGCTATTGAGAACTGGTGCTGCGGGAACCTTCCAGCAGACCATTCAGATACAGACGCCGCCTGTATCAGGCTCGTCAATGATCTTGGTACTGCAGGATTCCTGAAGCTCACTGCTGTCGATCCGGCAGATCCCAGGCCATTGGATGTCCGCAGCCTTTGTATCATGCGTGAAACACTGGCCCGTCACGATGGTCTGGGCGACTTCGCCTTTGCCATGCAGGGTCTTGGCACCGGTGCCATCAGCCTGTTTGGCAATCCGGAGCAGCAGCAATGGCTCAATAAAACCAGAGCTGGTCAGACACTTTCCGCGTTTGCCCTGACAGAACCAGACTCTGGTTCTGATGTCGCAAATATTGAACTTTCTGCTATTCGTGACGGCTGTGACTATGTGCTCAATGGCGAAAAAAACTGGATTTCAAACGGTGGAATTGCTGGCCTTTACGTTGTTTTCGCGCGGACGGGCGAAGCTCCGGGGGCCAAAGGCATCAGCGCCTTCATTGTCCCGGCGGATACTCCGGGTTTAACTGTCAAAGAGCGTTTGGATGTGATGGCACCCCATCCTCTGGCACGGCTGGGCTTCAAACAGCTACGCATTCCGGCTGCAAACCGCATTGGGGAAGCCGGGGAGGGCTTCAAAATCGCAATGTCGGTTCTGGATGTCTTCCGCTGCACAGTCGGCGCTGCTGCACTGGGCTTTGCCCGCCGTGCATTGGAAGAAGCGGTTGCACGCGCAACGACCCGCAAACTGGGGGACGGCGTGTTGGCCGATATGCAGATGGTGCAGGGCCATCTGGCAGAAATGGCAATCGATATTGATGCCTCTGCACTCCTGATCTACCGCGCTGCCTGGGCGAAAGACATGGGGGCAGCACGGGTCTCCCGTGAAGCGGCCATGGCAAAGCAATTTGCAACCGATCAGGCCCAGCAGGTTATTGATAAGGCAATACAAATACACGGGGGAGAGGGTGTCCGTTCAGGCAATACTGTCGAAAAGCTTTACCGTGAGATCAGAGCTCTTCGCATTTACGAGGGTGCATCCGATGTTCAAAAAATAATAGTAGCAAGGCAATTGCTTTATCAGGAGGGGAGAAATGCCGGGACCAAGCACACACAAGGACACCTTCACAAGGGACAGGTTGCCACCAGTTGAACAGCAACCAGTTTTCCAGCTGGAGGGGTTTGAGTACCCAGACTACATCAACGCCGCAGTAGAGTTGACCGACAGGATGGTTGAGCGCGGATTTGGTGACAACATTGCTCTCATCGGCAATGGCAGAAAACGCACTTACAAAGAGCTTGCAGACTGGACGAACCGCATCGCTCGCGCTCTGCAGGAAGATTATGGAGTAGAGCCGGGCAACCGCATTCTTATCCGCTCCGCCAACAACCCGGCAATGGTCGCTTGCTGGCTGGCCGCTACAAAAGCAGGCGCCGTGGTGGTCAACACAATGCCTATGCTGCGTGTCAGTGAGTTAAGTCAGATCGTTGACAAAGCCGAAATTAAACTGGCCATGTGCGATCTTCGGCTTATGGAAGAGATGGAGCTTTGTCTTGCGCAGAACAGCCATCTGAGCAAGATCGTGAGCTTTGATGGAACAGCCAATTTTGCGGGGGAGATAGATAAGGTCGCACTGTCGAAGCCTGTACAGTTTGACGCTGTGCAAACGGGCAGAGACGACGTCTGCCTGCTGGGTTTCACATCTGGCACCACCGGGAAGCCGAAAGCAACCATGCACTTCCACCGTGATCTGCTGATCATCGCAGATGCCTATGCAAAGGAAGTGCTGAACATCCAGCCATCAGATGTTTTTGTTGGCAGTCCACCATTGGCCTTCACATTTGGGCTGGGCGGTTTGGCGGTATTCCCGCTTCGTTTCGGTGCAACTGCAACTCTTCTGGAAACAGCAGGTCCAAATCAACTAATTGATATAATTGAGACTTTCAAAGCAACGATTTCATTCACAGCACCGACGGCCTACCGCGCCATGATGGCGGCGATGGAAGAGGGGGCAGATCTGTCCTCACTGCGCATCGCGGTCTCAGCGGGAGAAACATTGCCAGCACCTGTGTTTGAGCAATGGAAAGCAAAGACCGGCATTCCGATGTTGGACGGGATTGGCGCAACGGAAATGCTGCACATCTTTATTTCTAACCATTTGGAAGATGCAATGCCAGCTACCACGGGCCGGGAGATCAAGGGGTACTCAGCAAAAGTGGTTGATGAGAACATGCAGGAGGTTCCACGCGGCACAGTTGGCAAGCTAGCCGTAAGAGGACCTACCGGGTGCCGGTATATGGAAGATGACCGCCAGCAGAAATATGTACGTGATGGCTGGAATTTGACAGGTGATGCCTTTTATCAGGATGATAAAGGGTATTTCCACTTCGCAGCTCGTGTAGACGACATGATCATTACGTCCGGCTATAACGTTGCCGGGCCAGAGGTCGAGGCTGCTCTGCTAAGCAGCCCGGAAGTGTCCGAGTGTGCGGTTATAGGCGTGCCTGATGAGGGCCGTGGACAGATTGTTGAAGCACATGTGGTGCTGGTGGAGGGCCACCCCCAGGATGAGGGTGTAATCAAACGTCTTCAGGACTATGTAAAATCTACAATAGCGCCTTATAAATACCCACGTTCACTTAAACTGGTAGATTCTCTACCAAAAACCGCAACTGGTAAAATTCAAAGATTCCGCCTGAAGGAACAACTGGCCGGGGATAAAGCAGGGGAACTTATATGAAAAAACTCGTTTCAGCCGGAGTAGCCGCCCTTCTGTGTTGTACAGCTGGCGTGGCGCAAGCCGAAGTTAAAATCGGCATGATCACCACCTTGTCTGGCGGTGGCTCCACACTTGGTATTGACGTCCGTGATGGTTTTGAACTCGCACTCAAACAAGCAGGCGCATCCGATGTAAAATTGCTTGTGGAAGATGACGCCCGCAAACCGGAGGTTGCCAAGAAACTGGCAGACAAATTCATTCAAAAAGACAAGGTTGATATCCTGACAGGTATTATCTGGTCCAATCTGGCAATGGCTGTGGTTCCTGCGGTGACCCATAAAGGCACACTCTATATCAGTCCGAACGCAGGCCCCTCTGCGCTGGCCGGTAAAGCCTGCCACGAAAACTACTTTAACGTGGCATGGCAGAACGACAGCCTTCATGAGGCGATGGGTTCCCATGCCACCAGGGCGGGCTACAAGAAAACCTTCATTCTGGCACCAAACTACCCGGCTGGTACTGACGCCTTGAAAGGCTTCAAACGTATGTACAAAGGTGAACTGGCAGGTGAACTCTTTACCCGGCTCGGTCAGGATGACTACGCTGCGGAAATCGCGCAAATCCGCGCTTCCGAAGCTGACAGTGTGTTCTTTTTCCTGCCCGGCGGCATGGGCATCGCGTTTATGAAGCAGTACGCCCAGTCCGGCGTTGATATGCCTGTCATGGGGCCGGCCTTTTCCTTCTCTCAGGACATTTTGCCTGCGATTGGAGACGCTGCAATCGGCGTGGCAAACTCCTCACAGTGGGGTAAGGACATTGAGAGTGGGGTGAACGCAAAGTTCGTTGAAGGCTTCAAAGAAGCTTATGGCCGCTTGCCTTCACTTTACGCCTCTCAGGGTTACGATGCGGCAAATCTGATCCTTTCCGCAATGGAAAAGGCAGATGTCGGCAACGAGGACGACTTCCGCGCAGCTTTGAAAGAAGCAGACTTTGCTTCTGTGCGCGGTGACTTCAGGTTCGGCAACAACAACCACCCAATTCAGGACATTTACGTTCGTGAAGTAGTAAAAGAAGGCGGCCAGATCACCAACAAAATCGTTGGTGTCGCAATCAAAGGCCATCAGGATGTATACGCATCCCGGTGCCGGATGAAATAAGCCAGCACATTGAAGTAAAATATTAATCAGCGGGGAAACCCCATTCCTTCTCCGCTGCTTCCCCTATAATGAGGTAATGATGGAAAAGAAGCCCCGGGAATATCATAAATGACGGCAGCTTTGATTTTTGAGCAGATATTGAACGGGTTGCAATTCGGTCTCACTTTGTTTCTGATGGCAGCTGGCCTCACGCTGGTTTTTGGCGTTATGGGCCTCATCAACCTCGCTCATGGCTCGCTTTACATGGTCGGTGCCTTTTGTTGCGCCTGGATCACTCAACAGACCGGCTCTTTCTGGCTTGGTCTGGGTGGTGGTGTTCTGGGAGCTGCAGCAGCTGGTGCACTTATCGAAATGCTTGTCATCCGCAGGCTTTATGACCGTGACCACCTCGATCAGGTACTGGCAACCTTTGCTCTCATTCTGATTTTCTCTGAAGGCACCCGCATGGTCTTCGGCTCCATGCCGCTCTACCTCAATATTCCAGCAGCTCTGGGGGGTACCATAGCGTTACCCGGCGTGGAAGCTTATCCGGTCTATCGCCTGTTTATCATTCTGGCAGCACTGGCTGTTGCCGTGCTCCTTTATCTGCTCATTTCCAAAACACGCCTTGGCATGCAAATCCGCGCGGGTGAAAGCGACCGCGAGATGATTGCAGCCTTAGGCGTTGATATCAAAATGCTTTACACCATTGTTTTCGCGTTGGGCGGCGCAATCGCAGGTTTATCAGGGGCCTTGGTCGGCTCCTTGCGCTCCGTGCAAGTCGGTATGGGAGAACCTGTGCTTATCCTGGCCTTTGTGGTGATCGTGATTGGTGGCATCGGCTCTGTCAAGGGCGCACTCATCGGGTCCGTTTTGATTGGCCTGGTGGATACACTGGGGCGCATTTTCTTGCCCATCGCCCTTAAGTTTTTCATGGAAAACGCCAGCGCGAACAGCATAGGTTCAGCGCTTTCTTCCATGCTTATCTATCTGATGATGGCAGGCATTCTGGCTGTAAAACCAAAGGGGCTTTTCAATGCAACGAACTGATACAGCTCCAAAACCCGTCAGCATGCCAAAGTTAAGCCGCGAGACCATCGTCAACATCGTTGTTATGGCAATACTTCTCGCAGTGCCGCTCTGGGCGTCCTCCATCGGCGAAGACTACTACGTCAATCTTGCAAGCCTGATCACCATCTTTGCCATCGCCGGCGTTGGCCTCAACTTTGCCATCGGGCAAGGCGGAATGGTCAGTTTCGGCCATGCAGCCTTCTTTGGTATTGGCGGCTATACTACTGGCATTGCAGCCTTTCACAACTTTGAAGAGACGCTCTTCATGTCAATGCCCTTTGCTGTTTCCGGCACCAACCAGATGCTCATCATCTGGATTGTTGCAATGGCCGTTTGCGGCATTGCAGCCTTAGCAATTGGCGCGATTTCACTGAGAACCGAAGGCGTCTACTTCATTATGATCACACTGGCATTTGCCCAGATGATCTACTATTTCGCCATTTCCTGGCCGGCCTATGGCGGAGAAGATGGCCTTTCAATTTATCTACGCAATGAGCTTCCGGTAGTGGATGCAGAAAGCGCGCTGACGTTCTTTCTCGTTTGTTTCATTCTGCTGCTTGGTGTCATCTTTGCCACAGCTCGCCTGTCCGGCTCGCGTTTTGGTGCAGCGCTTGGAACCGCCCATATGAACGGGACGCGACTGGCAACCTCGGGCATTGATCCGTTCCCGATCAAACTGACAGGCTTTGTCATATCTGCAATGATCACCGGCCTTGCCGGGGCTTTATTTGCCGAGCTGAACGGTTTTACAGGCCCCTCAATGCTCTCCTGGCAACGTTCTGGCGAGATCATGGTCTTCGTCATCCTCGGAGGTGTCGGGCGTCTCTGCGGCCCTGCCATCGGCGCAGCGGTGTTCGTGCTGCTGGAAACCTATATCGGCGAATGGACAGAGCACTGGCAACTGCTGCTTGGTCTGGCCCTGCTTGGTGTCGTTCTCTTCGCCCGTGGTGGCGTCATGGGCATGATCGCAGGGAGCGCACGTCATGACTAAACCGGTTCTTGAAGTTAAGGACCTGTATAAATCCTTTGGTGCACTGCAGGCGGTAAAAAATGTATCTCTGGACCTGAGGCCCAAAGAGATTCATGCTCTTATCGGACCAAATGGTGCGGGTAAATCTACACTTGCCGGCCAAATCTCTGGCTGGATCACACCGGACAGCGGCAGCATCTGTCTGGACGGCGAAGACGTGACCTCAGAGACGGTCGCCGGTCGCTCCCGCAAGGGTCTTGGTCGTAGCTTTCAGGTCTCCTCGCTGGCTATGGAAGTTAGCGCCCGTCGCAATGTGATGCTCTCCGTACAGGCCAGTCAGGGTTCCAGCTTCCGCTTCTGGAAACAAACCAGGTCCGATGAGGAACTGTGCGAAACCGCAGGAAACTGGCTCGGAAAAGTCGGTCTTGGCGGACGTGAGGATATAGCTGTCTCAAAATTGTCTCACGGCGAGCGCCGTCAGGTGGAAGTGGCCTGCGCTCTTGCTCTGAAACCCAAAGCGTTGCTTCTGGACGAACCAATGGCAGGGCTTGGACCGACAGGCTCCGTTCAGCTCACTGAATTTCTTGAGGAAATTCGCCCGGAAATCCCTATCCTTCTCATTGAGCATGATATGGATGCTGTGTTCCGTCTGGCAGATCGCATCACGGTTCTTGTAGGCGGTGCAGCCATTCTGTCAGGCTCGGTTGATGAGATCCGCACCAGTTCGCTTGTCAGAAAAGCCTATCTCGGGGAGGAAGCCTGATGCTGTTGAAAGTCAACGGCCTGGAAACCCATTATGGGGCAGCACAGGCGCTCTTCGGCGTCAACCTCACCGTCAGTGAAGGTGAGATGGTAGCGCTGCTTGGTCGCAATGGCATGGGCAAAACAACCACAATCAGTTCTGTTTGTCAGATGGTTACACCAACCAAAGGCACCATTGAGTTCTGCGGTCATAATCTGAATCGCATGCCCTGCCACAAGGCAGCCCGCCTTGGTCTTGGACTGGTGCCGGAAGGCCGCCGCTGCTTCCCGAACCTGTCTGTTCTGGAAAACCTCAGCGCTGCCGCCCGCAAAGGTGCGTGGACACTGGGCCGTATTTATGATCTGTTTCCACGCCTTCAGGAGCGGAAAAGCCAGAGCGCCAATACGCTGTCTGGCGGAGAGCAGCAAATGCTCGCCATCTCCAGAGCGTTGATGACAAACCCCAAATTGCTTGTGCTCGATGAAGCAACAGAAGGTTTGGCACCGCTTGTGCGCGGGGAAATCTGGCAGGCTATCGCAAGGCTCAAACAAGAGGGCCTGTCCATTCTCATTGTCGACAAGACATTAAAGGAACTCCTTCCGCTGGCTGATCAGGCCGTCATTCTGGAAAAAGGGGAGTCAGTATGGACGGGTCGCCCGGACACGCTCACCGAGGAAATGAAGGACAGATACCTTGGTCTTTGAACGCACCATCAAAGTGGCTTTCCAGCACTGCGATCCCGCTGGAATTGTCTTTTATCCCCGCTACTTCGAGATGATCAATCAGATCACCGAAGAGTGGTTCGAGCAGTCTCTAGGTACGTCATTTGCAGACATTCATATAAATCAAGGAGATGCAGTCCCCACAGCCAGGATCGAAACGGAGTTCAGAAAGCCGGGCAAGCTTGGAGACCAACTCTTATTCACGCTTCAGGTTTTAAAACTCGGACGCTCCAGTGTCCATCTGGAGTTCACCGTCACTTGCGCAGAACAGCTTCGGCTCACAAGTCGCTCTGTAATTGTCTACGTCAGCGGAGCGGACAAAAAGCCAGCAAGTTGGCCACAAGCTATTAAAAAACAAATGGAATTTTTCCTGAAGGAAGAGGAACCTTCATGACAACACAACAAGCACTGTTCAAGTTTCTCCAGCCGGAAGGTTGGAAGCCAGCTTCCGGTTATGCCAATGGTATTATGGCAGAAGGCACACTAATCTTTCTGGCTGGCCAGGTTGGCTGGAACGGCCAGCAGGTCTTCGAGAGCGATGATCTAATCGACCAGATCAGGCAAGCGCTTGAAAACATTTGCGATATTCTGGCTGTTGCGGGTGCGGGTCCGGAGCATGTCATGCGCCTGACATGGTATGTAGTAGACAAGAAAGACTACACTGCCCGCCTGCGTGAAGTTGGTAAAGCCTATCGCTCTGTATTCGGGCGCCATTTTCCATCCATGACTATGGTCCAGGTGGCAGGTCTGGTAGAAGATCGGGCCAAAGTGGAAATTGAAGCAACGGCAGTCCTGCCAGGAACGGAATAACATGATGCGGGACTGGGACGCGGCCTATCATAATTCCGGCGCAGTGCCAAACGCACAACAGCTGTTCGATCAATGGGCTGAACGCTCCAGGGCGTTTCGCGAGAGCTCAGAAAACCATCTGGACATAGCCTACGGAAGCGGGGAAAGAGAGAAATTCGACCTCTTTTTCCCGGATGCAATTGAGTCTAAAGGACTCGTCATGATCGTCCATGGCGGGTACTGGAAGGCCTTCGACAAGACCGCCTTCAGCCATCTCGCGAAGGGCGCTGTCGAGATGGGTTACACAGTTGCTGTTCCCTCTTATGATCTGTGCCCTGGAACTAAAATTTTAAATATTACCAATCAGATACAGATCGCCCTTGAAGTTGCAGGTGAGCAGGTGAGTGGACCGGTTTATCTGACGGGTCATTCTGCTGGCGGTCAGCTCGTAGCGCGGCTGGGTTGTAAAAACCGGGGGATGCCGGAAAGCATCACCAGCCGGATTAAACACATCCTCGGCATCAGCGGGGTCTACGATCTGAGGCCAATCCGCAGGACGGCAATGAACAACACCTTGCATATCAACGAGGTAGAAGCATTGGCTGAGAGTCCAGTGCTGCATGAACCTTTTGAGAACCTGCGCTTTACTGGCTGGGTTGGCGCTGAGGAGCTTTCAGAGTTCCGGCGTCAGACTGCAGCACACTGTGCACTCTGGCGCGGTTTTGAAACACAGGTCACCACCTATGAGGATCCGGGCAAAAACCATTTCACCGTGGTGGAGGCGCTGGAACAGGCGGGTAGCTTACTCCTCACAACCTTATTGAATACATAGTTACAATGTATTGTAAAATATGCATATTTAAAAATACGCACAACTTTGCGTTCTTATGGGTAATTTTGCGTGATTTAAGGGATTCATGCGTTACTTTAAGTTGTTATGTGACCGCGTTGAAGAACCCATTTCAGCAGATAATATCCGTCACAGAAACAAACAATTGACGCGTCAGATCGATGCCGTATTAACCTGATGGATAACCTGTTTACCGAATAGAGAGTTGCGGTGCCGCCATCAGTTGCTCTAAGGTTGATCGGGCAACGCGACATGGAGTTATTTGCCCGGCGCGGCTTGCAGGTACACTGATCGGACACGCCGGCTCTGCAAACTGTCGACTCCGGGGCAGGGCGCTCATAAAGGCGCCTGCAGACGCGCAGGACCTGGTTGACCGGGGAGGCATATGTGACAACAGCAAAAACGGGACCACTTGCAGGACTTCAGGTGGTGGAGATGGCAGGCCTTGGCCCGGCACCCATGGCCGGGCAATTGCTTGCAGATCTGGGAGCGGACGTCATTGTCGTTGACCGCCGCAGCGGTGAGCGGATCGATAAAGACGTCAATCGCAGAGGCAAGAAGTCCATTGCGCTCAACATGAAGAGCGAAGAAGCTGTAAAAGTCTTTTTCTCGCTCGTTGAGAAAGCCGACATCCTGATAGAAGGCTTCCGCCCTGGCGTTATGGAGCGCCTTGGCCTTGGACCGGACGAATGCCTCGCCAGGAATCCGGGACTGATCTATGGCCGCATGACAGGCTGGGGGCAGGACGGCCCACTGGCGCATGCGGCAGGACACGACCTCAACTACTTCGCAATGACCGGCATGCTCCATGCCATCGGTGAGGCTGGCCGTCCGCCCGTGCCTCCACTCAACATCGCGGCAGATTACGGCGGCGGGTCCATGTTCCTGCTGCTGGGTGTGCTCTCCGCACTGTTTGAGCGCACCGGAAGCGGCAAAGGGCAGGTGATCGATGCAGCTATGGTCGATGGCGTTCCAGCCATGATGGGGTTAATCTACTCATTGCTGGGGCGTGGCCTCTGGGAGGACAGGAGGCAGGTAAACCTGCTGGATGGCGGAGCGCCGTTCTATCGCTGCTATGAAACCTCAGATGGCCGCTACCTGTCCGTCGGCGCTTTGGAACCTCAGTTTTTCGCCCTGCTGCTGAAAGGGCTGGACCTTCCGCACGGACTCTCCAGGTTCCAGATGATCCGGAAAGAGTGGCCGCAGCTGGAAGAACAAATCGGCGCTGCCATCAAAGCCAACACGCAGGACCACTGGACCAGGGTTTTTGCAGGAACTGATGCCTGCGTCGCACCAGTTCTGTCCATAGAGGAAGCAAATTCAGCCTCTCTCAACACAGGGCGCGGCAACCGCATCCGGCTCAACGGCGTCACTCAGGCAGCCCCGGCACCACGCTTCAGCCGCACCACCCCCCAAACGCCTGAGCCTGCCGGGAGGACCGGAGATCATACTTCACAGATTTTGCAGCAGCTTGGTTTATCTCAAGCAGCCATCGCTGATATGCAGAAGAGCAAAGCTTTGGTCTGAACCTGCAGTAATTAACGATGAAAAACAAACTATGAAAGGAAGGTGCATCAGCACTCCCTCCCATGTCATAAGTGCCTAAGTCCGATCCTCTGAGAACATACCATGACTGAGGGCATTCGCTCGAATCTCCTAGGGTAACTTTATTCAAGTTACTGCGAAGGAGCGCCCCGGAAAATGCTGGTAACAGATGCATTTGTACTCTTGTTTTCTGTTACACAGGGTCTCTTCCCTGTCGCCTCATATGTCTTTGCTGTGCCTGGCGCAGATGAGTTGTTTGCTTACACTCTCTGTTACGCCCTCCTCGCCTGGCACCGCAGCCCACTGACGGGCAGAGCAGAAAAAGGCCTGTTTGAAGAAACAGAACGTGTCCCTCCGGCATCATTGGCGATTATGCTGCGCCTATGGGATGGGGCCACGACCCTCTATCCCGCCCTCACGGGCATCATGCGCAGACCGGACTATCCGTTCTGCCGGGTCTTCATGGGCGTCTGCCCTAGGGCTGCACCCACTCAGGAAGCTGCCGGAAACCGGGCCTTCTGTCTGTTGTGGGTCATCATATTTGCGTTTGGCTTGTCCATTCCGGCACAGTCACAAAATCCGGCGCTGCCTTACACCTTCCGGCAAAAGGACGAGTATTACATAAGCTTGCTGAAGGACCGTCAGGACAGTCAGTCCCTCCTGCAAAACACAGGGCGCAATCATCGCTCCGGCCGCTTACTGAATCTGGCCTACCGCTTACTGGCAGAAGGGCGAAATAAAGCCGCTCTGAAAGAGCTGGACGAGCTGCTTAAGCAAGATCCCGGTCATCTGGTCGCCCGCTGGCAAACGATCCGGCTGCTCATCGGACTCAATCGTCCGGTTGCTGCAATTAGTCAGCTGGAGATGCTGCAATCCCAGGCCCATGCCTTCAGCCGTGGTTATCTTTCGCTCGGCCACCTGCAAATGCTCACGGGTGAATATGAGGAGGCCTTTGGCGATTTCAGGCTGGCGATCGAAACAGGCAGGCTTTTACCGGATGACCGAGCAGAAGCTCTTGCTGGCGCAGCAGAAGCGGCCATCAGGCTCGGCAAAACGAAGGAGGCTCTCCGCGCACTTAACATCCTGCGGGAGCTGGGCGCAGTCCCCCCAGGGCAAAGGTTTACCCGGACTGACCTGTTGCGCAGCACCAGCCAGCTGGAAGAAGCGCGCCGCGAGTGGGATGAACTTTCCAGACTGAACAACGCGCCAAGAACCCGGCGCACAGCAATACTCAACGAAGCCTTCCTTCTTCTTGAGCAGGGCAACGACGAAGACGCCTATCGCATGCTGTTGCGCAATGAAATGAACGGGCTGTTTGCAGGGCGCCAATCCTCCGCTCTGGAGCAACGTACATTTGCCAGAGCCCTTGCCGCCAGCGCCCTCGGTGCCGGACACCTTGATGAGCTGTTGGCTTTCCTCAATCCGGGACGTATCGACCTTCTGAGACTATCCACCCGCGTTCAGCTGGCCTATGCCCTTGCGAAAAAAGGCAATAGCGCCGAAGCTGAAAAGGCACTTCTGACAAAAGATGGCAGAATCCTCGACACCAAAGCCTCTGGGCCGGAAGAAACTGCCAACTACTATCTGACACTGGCAGATATCGCTATTCGCGCCGGAGATGATGCCAGAGCGGTCACGGCTGGCCGTTTGCTGATCAGGCTCACCCGCAGCCCCGACTACGGCCTGCAACTCAGCAAGCTTGCGCTCAGCAATGGTTGGGAAGCCCAGGCCATCAACGCTCTGGCAGAGCTGCGGGCCATTACCCGGTTCACGGACCAGCAGAAGTCGCCGGAAGCCTGGGCAGAACTCCTGCAAACATTTTCAGATCTGGCGCGGCGGGCAGGGGAGCTTGATCTTGCCAACGACGTTCTCAAAGAAGCTGAAGCTCTGATGCCCAACTGGCGCATCACTGCAAAAAGGGGGCAGGTTGCCCTGCTTTCCAATAAAGATCGCGTTGCGTCCGCTGTTCTTCAGGATGCTTTTGCACGGGCCAGGAAGGCCCGCTTGGAAAGCGCCTTCAATGAGAACGACAAGAAAGCCTATGCACGCCTTCTGTTTGATCTGGCAGTGCTTTGCGCAACCAAAAAAGACTGGACCAGCACGCTGGATTATCTGATCGCGACCTGGAATCTGCAACCTGATCCGGCACTCGTTTTGCCAGCATATCTCATACTCAAAAAAAGCACCCTGCAAGTTGTCAGCGCCCGCATGTGGCTGAGCCACGTTATCAGCTACATAAATACCGCAAGCTTGTCAGATAAAAGCAAAGACAGGTTTGCCATTGCCTTCCTCGCACTGGCACGACTCCTGAAAACAGCAGGGCAACTTCAGGAATCTGAGAAAATGTACCACCAGTCACTGCAACTGGCCCCAACTGCAGAAACCCGTCTGGAAGTCGCTTATCTGGCTCTTGAGCTCAATCACCCCAAAAGAGCGTTGATGTTGCTGCAACAGCTGGACCAGACCCGAAACACCGATGCGATTATGGCGATCAGATGCGCGGCATATCGCGTGCTTGACGAAAATCTGGAAACCATGACATGCGCACAACAGGAGCCTCAGGCCCCGCCCATGAACGCAGACAGGCACCTGACGCTGGCCAGCCTCTACCTGCGACTGGGAAACAGGGAGAAGGCCAGAAAGGAACTGCTGCGAGCTTATGAGTTCAGCCCAAACCCTGCCATCGCAAGCCAGCTCGGGTTCCTTTATCAGCAACTGGAAGAGCATAAGGCTGCAAAGGACTGGTTCCGGAAACCCTTTGAAGAACATACCGATCAGAGTGCTGGCATGGCACAGCTTTATCTCAGCCTGCACCAGCTGGAATATGACGAGGCAGCACGCCACCTTGCCAGGCTGGATGTCTTCAGGCTCTCCCCTGAACAGAGGGCCGCGTACTATGCTGCCCGTGCCCGGCTCACCCTTCATCAGGATAATCAGTCCCCTAAGGCACTGGCGAGCGCTCTGGTGGATCTGCGAAAGGCGCGGTCCATTACCTCGACCCCGGACATCCGGTTTTCCGTGGTTCAGGTTCTGTTCCGGCTGGGCCAGTTTCAGGAAGCAGAAGCCGAGTATGAAAGCCTGCCGGCAACTGATCTCAGGAGCCCGGCTACACTGGCCCTTGGTGGATATATTGCCCGCGCTCAGGGTGATACTGATCTGGCGATTATCCGCTTTGAAACATCACTGGAAGAAAAGCCAGATCAGGCGAACCTGCAGGAAGATCTGGCCTATACCTATCTGGCAACCTTTGAAAACAAAAAAGCCGCTGAACTGTTTCGCAACCGGATTGAAGTTTTGCATAAGCACCAGCGCAACATTTATGAGCAGGATAAACTGGAGCGCTTCCAGCGTCAGCTCCGCATTCTGGAAATCCCTCTCAGCCTCCGGTTCTTCGATGGTATCAGCCCCTCACGGCAGAACGAAGAAGAGATAACAGGCTCCATCCTTGGTATTCCGTCCAGCGGCCCGTTCGGTGCGCTGGAAGTGGCATGGCGCCCTCCTGTCATCGGATATCAGAACAGCAGCGTCTTTGAAATCATCGCACGCGCTCAGTGGCTCAATCAACGCTACAGTTTCCGCCCGGATCCGGACACATTCCAGACCATCGTCGGCCTGCGCTTCAAACCCTTCATGCCCCGGAACTTCAGGATCGCTCTGGAGCGGTTCTTTAAAGGCGGCAGCATCACTGATGGCAACTGGCTGGGGAGGGTGCAGTGGTCCTTCACCCGCGGAAACGACTTCCTCCCGCTCTACGATATCTACTCCGGCGAGCCCATAGATAAAGAGCCATACATCAGCCTTTATCTGGAAGGCGGTCGTTTCTTCGAAAAAGAAAAAAACTTTCTGTTCTATGGGGATGGCCGGCTTGGCTACACTTTCAGGCTCGTTCCTGATCTGATTATATCGCCCTTCGTCTATTCCACAGGCAGCGGAAACCGGAACTCCCAAACCAGCACTGTCACGATTGAAGCAGGGCTGGGAGCCTCTTTGAAGTGGAGAGGGGGGTACACCGAAACCTACGGTGACCTGCTTCAACTGGAGGTGTTTGGGCGTGCAGGACATGAAGTTTTAAACACCGGTGACAGTGAGACCAGCCGGGTGCTTTTCGGACTTCAGGCAAACTTTTAAACTCATCATCCCAGGGTGCTCTGCCTCCCTCTCATCACAGTCACGATACTCTTCAAAGCCTGCCTAGGGAACGATCCCGGCGCAAAAGAATATATTCCTACCCCTGCAGAATCGTTCAGTTCACAAATCTGGAATATATTCCTATATTTTGTTTATGGATTTGCACGGGGTGTCTGGCAATGGTGTTCAGCAAGGTTCTCCCGCCATTGATTAGGAGGCTTAACCGCTGTATTCTAAGGAAAAATAGATTTCACAAACCATCGATAATGAAGGGAATATAATTTTCCAGATAGGCAGTAAGAACGACCACAGCACCTGCCGGAACAGCAAAAAACCCGCGACAAAACGCAATGGAACAGCCCCGGTACGCACGATCAGGCACCGTTCGAATTTCGCCGGAAATGTGTATCTGCGCATTACACCGGTCCGCTGTTTTTGCGAGCACTGCGATGACCATCCAGCAGCAACACAGCAATACGACTGGTGTGAGCGCAATGCCAGTGTAACAAAAGCTCCGGAAGCCTGCCTGATGCGAAACCTTATCCATAGCACCGTCGAAGATATTGCCAGAATGAAAAGGTGGGAACCAGGCTTGTTCAGGCTGTTTGAGGCGGCAGGCAGATCTGAGCGCAAAATTTCAGGAAAGCAGCCCCATTGTTCCTGCCGTAACTGAAGGGTTATGAAACGCGGATGCTATGGCCTGTTCAGCACAGACCATATTCCAGCGGTTGTTCCCGGACTTGCAGGGCTATGAAAAATACACCTGAAAACCCTCCTGCGGAATGAAGGGAGAACCCTGTTTATTCAATCGACTGCCCTGCGGGTTCCCCTGAAGAAGCTTGCAACTTTGCGGAAATCTGTCCAAACTCCCTCTCAGCTTTTATAAGGGAAAATCCATATGGTCTTTGCTGTTCGCGTTGAGAAAACTGGTGATCCATCCGTTCTGACACACATGGATGTGGATCTGCCTGACCCGGGGAATGGGGAGGTCCGAATTAGGCACACTGCGATCGGACTCAACTTTCTTGATACCTATTTTCGCTCTGGTCTTTATCCGGCACCAGATGGTATCCCGTTTATCCCTGGTAATGAAGGGGCTGGAATTGTTGTTGCCCTTGGACAAGACGTAACCGGGCTCGCTCCCGGGGACCGTGTGGCCTATGCAGGGCCGCTGGGGGCTTATAGTGAAGAACGTAATATCCCTGCCAGCGTGCTTATAAAAATCCCTGAAGGCGTGAGTGATGAGCAAGCGGCTGCGCTGATGTTGAAAGGAATGACAGCGCGCTACCTGCTGCGTGAGACCTTCAATGTCAACGCGAATACGACTTTGCTTTACCACGCTGCTGCTGGCGGCGTGGGGCTTATCGTCGGTCAATGGGCGTCTGCTCTTGGCGCGAGGGTGATCGGGACTGTCAGCTCGGAAGAAAAAGCGCGGCTGGCTCAGGCCAATGGTTATGAATATGTGATCAATTACAAGGCTGAGGACTGGGTATCGCGGGTGCGTCAGATCACCGATGGGCGTGGGTGTGATGTGGTTTATGACAGTGTCGGTAAGGATACATTCCCTGCATCGCTGGATTGTCTGCGCCCTCGTGGGCTCTGGTGTTCCTTTGGTCAGTCATCCGGGCCACTGCCTGAATTCAACATGGCCCTCCTGTCACAGAAAGGCTCGTTATTTGCGACACGCCCGTCGCTGTTTAATTACATTGCGGAGCGCCGGGAGCTGGAAGAGACTGCGGGGGATCTGTTTGCTGCTGTGGCTGACGGGACCATAAATATTCAGATCAACCAGCGCTACAGTCTGAAGGATATCGCGCAGGCGCATTCTGATCTGGAAGGGCGCAAAACCACCGGTACAACAGTGATTGTCCCTTAAACATGTTTGAGGGATTGATGGATCGGTCGCGGTATCTTTACGGCCCGGCGCTTCGTTATTTCGTAACAGCTGCGGAAGAAAATTCCATTCGAGCGGCAGCGCGCAAGCTCAATGTGGCGTCCTCTGCGGTGAACCGGCAAATTCTCATGCTGGAAAAGCAACTGGGAATGGAGTTGTTTGAGCGCGTGGGGCGTACGATCCGCCTGTCTTCCGCAGGTGAAATTTTGCTGGCGCACACGCGGCGGACGCTGTCTGATCTGGAGGCAACCGGTGCAGAGCTGGATGCGCTTAAAGGTCTTCGTCGTGGTGTAGTTTCCATTGCAACGGTTGAAAGTGTGACTGAGGCGTTGTTGCCTGAGGTGATTAAGCAGTTTCACGAGGACTACAGCGGCATTCATGTGGATGTTCAGGTGATGGGAGCTGAGCGGGTTGCGCAAGCCGTTGAGAAGGCTGAAGTGGATGTGGGCTTCACGTTTGAGCCACCGGACACAAATACACTGAACATCATCTACAGGAAGGCTTTGGAAATTGGGGCGATCATGGCTCCGACGCATCCGTTGGCAAGTGAAACGCAACTTCGTCTGGCGCAATGCTTTGAGTATCCGGTCGCCATGCCTGCGCGAGGGATCTCAATTCGTGCGCGGCTGGACGTCGCTCTCTCCCACAGTTCCAATGGTGCGCACAGCAGTGTGGAGGCGAATTCTCTGCGCTTTATGAAACATCTGGTGCGCTCTGGCGAAATGGTCGCGTTTCAGACTGTGATTGGTCTGGAGGAGGAGCTGGCGAACAGGCGGCTGCTCTTCAAGCCGCTTGTTGATGAACAGCTGACGCATGGCCATTTTTGCGTCATCACCTCGTCTTTGCGCAGGCTTGCGCTGGCTCCAGCGATTTTTCTTGAGCAAGCGGAGGCAATATTGGAGAAAATTGCATTTTAAATTGATGCCTAAATGGCATCATGTATGACACTTTTTTGTTCTTTTGTTATCATAAATAGTCGTGCACTCTGTAGTTTCACTTAGAATCTGGCATCTGTTTCAGTTATCATTTGAAAAACGAGGCAATATGGGGCGATTGACCACCCACGTGTTGGACAGTGCTCAGGGGAAACCTGCAGCGGGGCTGCGGATTGAGCTGGTTCGTGTTGATGGGGGCAGTTTCTCCGGAATTGGTGTCTTTTTGACAAATACTGACGGGCGTGTGGACAGGCCGTTGCTGGAAGGTGAGAGCTTGACTGCAGGCATCTATGAATTGCAGTTTCATGCCGGTAACTATTTGCGGGGCCAAGGCTTTGACCTGCCGAAGCCTGCGTTTCTTGATGTGGTTCCGATCCGATTTGGGGTTGCGGACGTGAGCAGCCATTACCATGTGCCGTTGCTTCTTTCTCCCTTTGGTTACACCACCTACAGGGGGAGCTGAGTTGATGCGCACAGCAATCCGCTTCCTTCGTAAAGGCCAGACCGTTGAGTTGGATAGTTTTGAACCGGCGACGACTTTGCTTGACTATCTGCGCCTGAGTGAACGCTCAACGGGCACCAAAGAAGGGTGTTGCGAAGGGGATTGCGGTGCCTGCACCATTGCGCTGGGGCGCTTGCGCGATGGTCAGCTCGTTTATGAGCCCGTTAACAGCTGTATCTTAATGCTCGGCCAGATTGATGGCTGTGAGCTTGTAACGGTTGAAGATCTGGATGGACCTGACGGATTACACCCGGTTCAACAGGCACTTGTTGACTCGCACGGTTCGCAGTGCGGCTTTTGTACGCCCGGATTTGTGATGAACCTCTTCACGCTTTACCATGCCAAAAAATCAGATCTGACCCGCCAGGATGTGAATGCATGGATTGCCGGGAACTTATGCAGGTGTACAGGTTACAGGCCCATCGTCGATGCTGCTCTGGACGCGTGCTGCAACGGGTTGAATGATGCATTTGCAGATCGGGCGAGTGAAACCGGGAGCAAACTTGCAACTCTTCAGGATGTGCAGGATGTTCATGTGGGCGATGATGAACGGTTCTTCTTTGCCCCCAGCAGTTTTCAGCGTTTGCTGGAGATCTATGGAGAGCATCCGGACGCGACGCTGGTTTCGGGTTCTACAGATGTTGGGCTGTGGGTCACCAAACATCTGCGTGACTTGCCGAAGGTGATTTATCTGGGCCGGGTGAACGGGCTGAGCACTTGTTATGAGGATGAGCAGGGCGTCCGGCTTGGTGCGGGAGCGCCTTATGCTGTTGCCAGGAAATTCCTTAAAACCATCGATCCTGATCTGGATGTGGTTGTCAGCCGGATCGGTTCAAAACAGGTTCGGGCATCAGGTACAGTTGGTGGAAATATCGCGAACGGATCGCCAATCGGGGATATGCCGCCAATGCTGATTGCACTGGGGGCGGAGATTGAGCTGCAGAGTAATCGCGGCCGGCGTACGTTGCCGCTGGAGAGCTTCTTCATCGATTATGGCAAGCAGGATATTGCTGCAAATGAAGTGCTGACATCGATCAGTGTGCCACGTTTATGCAAGAACGAGCAGTTCCGGGCTTACAAGATCACCAAGCGCTTTGACCAGGACATCTCTGCCGTGATGGCTGCGTTTTGTCTGGTGGTGAAAGACGGTGTGGTGGAACGTGCGCGCATGGCATTCGGTGGTGTCGCGAGCATTCCAAAACGTGCAACCGGTGCTGAGACAGCCTTAGTTGGTGCGTTGCTGAAAGATCCAGCCAGCTGGCTGGATGCGTTGAGTGCCATTGAGAGTGACTTCGTTCCTCTGACTGACATGCGGGCTTCAAGTACCTATCGATGTGATATTGTGCGAGGACTTCTGGAGAAAGCCTTGCTGGAAATCTCCGCGGCGTCGTCACAGGAAACGCGTGTTCACGGCCAGCGTGAACTGGTTGAGGAGCGCGCACGTGTCAACTGATCCTCTTGAAAATACAAAGGGCCACAGCTCGGCCTCTCAGGTCGTGGGAAAATCCTGTAAGCATGACAGTGCTAAAAAGCATGTATCTGGAACAGCAATATACATAGATGACATGATTGAGCCGTACGGTACGCTTCATGTCGCGCCGGGGTATGCGCCGCATGAAGCGTGTGGCCGTCTGACGACAGTTGATCTGAGCGCTGTCAGGGCAGCCCCCGGTGTTGTTGCTGTGCTGGAAGCTAAGGATATTCCCGGTGTGAATGACTGCTCTCCCGCCATGGGAGATGACCCGGTGCTCGTTTCGGAACGCATCACGTTTCATGGACAGCTGGTGTTCCTTGTGGTGGCTGAGAGTCGGCTGCTGGCGCGCAAGGCCGTGAAACTGGCACGGATTGAGGTTGAGAGTGAAAAGCCGTTGGTAAGCGTTGCTGATGCTCTTAAAGCTAAGCAGACTGTGTTGCCGGACTATGAGTTTCGCCGTGGGACACCTGAAGACACTTTGAAACGCTCTGCAGACACTGTGAAATGTAGTTTTTCGCTTGGCGGGCAGGAGCACTTCTATCTTGAAGGGCAGATGGCATTTGCTGTTCCCGGGGAAGATGGCGATATGCTTGTGCATTCCTCAACTCAGCATCCGACCGAGGTTCAGCATACCGTTGCTAAAGTGCTTGGTGTTGATGTGGCAGAGGTGACCGTTGAAGTGCGCCGCATGGGCGGTGCGTTTGGTGGTAAGGAATCTCAGGCCAATCAATGGGCGGCACTGGCGGCTTTAGCAGCCCAGACGACAGGACGCCCGTGCAAGTGCCGACTGGATCGTGATGACGATATGATACTGACCGGGAAGCGCCATGACTTTCTTGTTGATATGGCAGCTGGGTATGATGCATCCGGTAAGATTGAGGCGGTTCAGATCGACCTGAACTCCCGATGCGGCCACTCTGTAGATTTATCGCTTGGTATCAATGATCGCGCTATGTTCCATGCGGATAACAGCTATTTCTATCCACAGCTTCTTATCCGTTCCAGGAGACTGAAAACTAATACGGTTTCCAATACAGCCTTTCGTGGTTTCGGGGGGCCGCAAGGGATGTTTGCGGCAGAGCGACTGATGGATGCGATCGCTATCAGGATGGGGCAGGATCCGCTTGATGTGCGTAAGGTGAATTTCTATCGGGATGGTAAGAACACCACGCCCTATGGACAGTCGGTTGATCAATATGATGTGCTGGCCGGGCTGGTGGACGAGCTGGAGCAAACCTGCGAGTACCGTGCGCGCCGCAAAGCTGTTAAAGCGTTTAACGCCGGGAATACAGTTTTGAAAAAAGGAATCGCGCTGACGCCGGTGAAGTTCGGTATCTCGTTTACGCTGACACATCTCAATCAGGCTGGTGCGCTGGTACATCTTTATCGGGACGGCTCTGTGCATCTGAACCATGGCGGCACAGAAATGGGGCAGGGCCTTTATCAAAAAGTTGCGCAGATTGCAGCAACTGAGATCGGTGTCAGCCTGAGCAAGGTAAAGATTACAGCAGCGAACACTTCCAAGGTGGCTAACACTTCGGCGACAGCAGCTTCATCCGGTACTGACCTTAATGGCATGGCCGCTGCGATTGCCTGTCGTGAGATTGTCGGGCGACTGAAAACTTTCGCCGCGCAGCATTTTGAGGTTTCAGAAGAGGATATCGAGCTGGTTGATGACCAGATGCTGATTAGTGGGAGTCAGAAGCTCTCTATCAAAGAGCTGGCTCAACTTGCTTACCAGAATCGCATTCACCTGTCATCCTCCGGGTTCTACAAAACACCGAAGATCATCTGGGACCGTGAGCGTGTGAAGGGGCGGCCTTTCCTGTATTTTTCTTATGGCGCTTCTTGCTCTGAGGTGGTGATTGATACGCTGACTGGTGAAATGAAAGTTGAACGGGTTGATGTGCTTCATGATGTTGGTAAGTCGCTCAACCCGGCACTGGATATTGGTCAGATCGAAGGTGGTTTTGTGCAGGGCATGGGCTGGTTGACCACGGAGGAACTGTGGTTTGACGAAGGGGCACGATTACGGACACATGCGCCGTCTACTTACAAGATTCCGACAGCTACGGATGTGCCTGAGATTTTTAATGTGGCGCTCTTTGAAAGTGATGGGAACCCGGAAAAGACGATTCATCGCTCCAAGGCTGTTGGCGAACCGCCTTTGATGCTGCCAATCTCCGTTTTTTGCGCGATCAACGATGCGGTTGCCAGCCTGAACAAAGGTGTTTTGCCAAAGCTGGATGCACCTGCAACGCCTGAAGCGATCCTGAAAGCTGTCAAAGCGATCAATACCGGAGAGGTGGACTGATGCGGGTTTGGGGTGAAATCCTGTCTGCTCTGGATGCTGTCGGCCGCTGTGTGCTCGTGAGTATTGTGGATGTCGCTGGTTCCTCTCCCCGTGAAGCCGGTACACGCATGGTCGTACGTCCCGATATGTCGTTTATGGGAACAATCGGTGGGGGGCGCCTTGAGTACGACGTATTGCATGAAGCTGTTTCATTGATGAGCGAAGGCGGAGCCGCCTTCCAAATACGCTCCTACGTGCTTGGGCCTGACCTTGGACAATGCTGCGGCGGTCGGGTTGAAATCGCATTTGAGCAATTTCATTTCAATTATCGCAGTCGTGCACAAGAATTTTCCACACAAGAAAATGCGGGAATTTTTTCAACGACTGCAAATACTTGCAGTTCCGGGCCACTTGAAAGACAGGTGTTACCTCCTTCAATGTGCAGGGCAGATTCTGCTGAAAATGTTTTAAATCAAGGCATATTGACTGAGAGGTTCGGGGAGGACAGACCTCATCTGTATCTGTTCGGTGCAGGCCATGTGGGGAAGGCTTTGGTGCTTGCAATGGCTCCCTTGGGCTTTCAGATCAGCTGGATCGATGATCGGCGTGAAATTTTTCCTAAATATTTACCTTCCAATATCCGCTGCATTCATCTAAATGAGCCTCAAGTCGTCGTAAAGAACCTTGAGCCGGGAAACTATGTCATCGTAATGACCCATGATCATAAGCGTGATCATGCTATAGTAGATGCCGCTGTTCGTAGAACAGATCTGGCGTTTATTGGATTGATAGGCAGTGCAACAAAACGTGCGCGAACATTAAAACGGTTCAAAGACTCCGGAGTATCGGAGGCGCAAAGCAAACAGCTTGTTTGTCCGGTCGGAATTACTGAGATTAAAAGCAAAAAACCGTCTGATATTGCTATTTCCATTGCCGCTCAACTTCTGATGGTAAAGGAAAAGCAAATGAGTAATGTTCAGGGAGGTTTTCGTTTTGCTTCTTAGGTTCAGGGAGAATATCTCAATGTAATTTTGCTTGGGGAACGGATAACAGGATGGAAAACGAACAGAGGTCCGGCCCGGTGACAGAGGGTGAAGATCTCATAAAAGCCAAGGGTATTACCAAGCGATTTGGTGACATTCTGGCGAACAACAATGTCGATCTCGTCATAAGGCAAGGTGAAATTCATGCTTTGTTGGGCGAAAATGGAGCGGGTAAATCCACGCTTGTAAAAATTCTCTACGGCGTTCTTGAACCGGGGGCGGGAGAGATCCTGTGGAAAGGAAAACGGGTTTCAATCCCGAACCCTGCAACTGCCCGTAAGCTGGGTGTTGGCATGGTGTTCCAGCATTTCTCCTTATTTGAGGCACTGAGTGTGGTTGAGAATATAGCGCTGGCCATGCCTAAAAGCGAAAAAATCAAGGCTCTTTCCAAACGTATTACTGAGGTTTCCCAAAAGTATGGCCTGCCTCTGGATCCTGCGGCACTGGTTGCGGATCTGCCGGTTGGCATCCGTCAGCGTATCGAAATCGTGCGTTGCCTTTTGCAGAACCCCAGTCTCATCATCATGGATGAGCCTACCTCTGTTCTTACCCCGCAGGAAGCGGACCAGCTTTTCGTCACCTTGCAGCGTCTTGCCTCCGAAGGCTGTGCGATCCTTTACATTTCCCATCGCCTTGAAGAGGTGAAAAAGATATGCCACAACGCTACGATCATGCGCCATGGCCGCGTGATGGGGGGGTGTGATCCTGCTGTGGAAACTCCGGCCAGCCTTGCACGGATGATGGTGGGCAGTGACGTACACGACATTTCCACAGGTGCGACTGAGGTACGGCAGGGCGATGTGATGCTCAGGCTGCGCAATCTGTCTATTCCATCGGATGGTGCGTTTGGCATTGAGCTCAAGGACGTCAATCTGGACTTGCGCGGCGGCGAGATTGTTGCTGTTGCCGGGATTGCAGCGAACGGTCAGAGCGAGTTGTTTGATGCGATCTCCGGTGAGACGCAGGTCAGGGATGCTTATGCGGTTGAGATTTGCGGTGTACCGGTCGGCAAGCGCAAGGTCAATGACCGGCGTTTGCTGGGGGCTGCTTTTGTGCCTGAAGAGCGGTTGGGCCATGGTGCGGTGCCAGGCTTTGTACTTTCAGAAAATATCTTACTGACGCGTTATAAAACAGAGCCTTCACTGATCAGGCACGGCATGCTCAATCAGAAGCTTGCAACTGAAATAGAAAAGCGCATCACCGTTTCTTACGATGTGCGCATGTCTCATGAAAATCCTGAGGCTCGTTCTCTGTCGGGTGGAAACCTGCAGAAGTTTGTGGTTGGACGTGAACTGGATCGTGTGCCGAAAGTGCTTGTGATCAATCAGCCGACATGGGGTGTTGATGCAGGCGCGGCGGCTTTGATCCGTCAGGCGATCATTGATCTGGCCAGAGGCGGATCTGCTGTTCTGGTGATCTCGCAGGATCTTGATGAGATCTATGAGATTTCTGACCGGATTGCAGTGATCGCTCGTGGTGACCTTTCTATGGCAGAGCCAGCTTCTGCAATGACGCGTGAGAAGGTTGGCCTCCTGATGGCAGGAATGGGTGAAAGCAAGTCTGCTTCCATGGCGTTGAATGCGGGAGAGACCCATGCGCATTGAGCTTGAAAAACGCGCTGAACACTCTCAGCTGATGAGCGTTGTTTCGCCCTTGATTGCGATTGGCCTTACGCTTGTGTGTGGCTCAATTTTGTTTATCAGCATGGGCTACAATCCGACAGACGCGCTCTATGCCTATTTCATTGAGCCACTGACAACCAGATGGTCCATTGAAGAGCTGCTGGTGAAAGCGGGGCCTCTTGTTCTGATCGCGGTTGGCTTGTCTGTCTGCTTCCTGTCCAATTCCTGGAACATCGGGGCAGAAGGTCAGTTCACCATGGGTGCACTCGCTGGCTCCGTCATACCGGTGTTGTTTCACGACTTTACCAGCCCTCTGGCCTTGCCTGTGATGGTTTTAATGGGTGCTCTGGGCGGTATGGCGTGGGCGTCTGTCCCGGCGTTCCTGAAGGTGAGGTTCGGAACTAATGAGATCCTGACCAGCCTGATGCTGGTTTATATCGCGCAGTACATTCTCGACTTTCTTGTCCGTGGCCCTTGGCGTGACCCGGAAGGCTTCAACTTCCCGGAAAGCCGGATTTTTGATGCTGCCCACGTTCTGCCTAAAATCGGTGAAGGGCGTTTGCATATTGGCATGATCTTTGCCATTCTGGCTGTTCTGGTGGTTTGGTGGATGCTGTCTCGCACGCTCAAGGGCTTTGAGATAAAGGTGATGGGTGAGACGCCGCGTGCTGGTCGCTTCGCTGGTTTCTCCAGCAATGGAGTGGTCTGGTTCGGTTTCCTCGTTTCTGGCGGCCTGGCTGGATTGGCTGGTATGGCGGAAGTCTCCGGGTCTATTGAGCAGCTGACACCTGTTATTTCTCCAGGCTATGGTTTTACCGCGATTATCGTGGCATTCCTTGGGCGTTTGAACCCGATCGGCATTCTGTTTGCCGGGTTGCTGCTTGGACTTTCCTACATCGGTGGCGAGACAGCTCAGGTCAGCCTTGGTCTGACTGACAAAGTGACCCGCGTGTTTCAGGGCATGCTGTTGTTCTTCGTGCTCGCCTGTGACGCACTCATTCTTTACAGTTTCAGATTTGCTTCCAGCGCAAAAAGCATGAAGGAGGCAGGCAATGTCTGATCTTTCCATGATAGAAGCTGTTCTTCTGACCATAATCACCGCGTCTACACCGCTGTTGCTCGCAGCGATCGGCGAGCTTGTGGTGGAGCGTTCCGGAGTGCTCAACCTTGGTGTTGAAGGCATGATGATTGTCGGTGCTGTGATGGGTTTTGCAGCGACGCAGGCGACAGGGTCTCCTTACATCGGCATTGTGGCTGCTATGATCTCCGGCGTGGCTATGAGCCTTCTGTTTGGCTTTCTGACGCTTAATTTGATGTCTAATCAGGTGGCAACAGGACTTGCGCTGACTATTCTGGGGCTTGGGCTTTCCGGCATGGTTGGGGAAGCTTTCATCGGGCAGCCGGGTATCAGCCTGAAACCGATTGCCATTCCAGTGTTGTCTGTCATTCCTTTCATTGGCCCGCTGCTCTTCAATCAGGATGTTCTGGTCTACGCTTCTTATGGCCTCGTGATCGCAGTTTATTTTGTGCTGTTCAAGTCCCGTACGGGTCTGATCATCCGCGCTGTTGGCGATAACCACGGTTCAGCCCATTCGCTGGGATACTCCGTTATTCAGGTGCGTTATCTGGCTGTGATGTTTGGCGGGGCGTGTTCTGGTCTTGCCGGTGCTTACCTGTCGCTCATTTACACCCCGCAGTGGGTTGAGGGCATGACAGCGGGGCGCGGCTGGATTGCGCTGGCTCTGGTGGTGTTTGCGAGCTGGCGTCCTGCGCGTGTGCTGATTGGGGCTTATCTGTTTGGCGCTGTTTCTATTTTGCAGTTCCACGCGCAGGCTTCTGGCATTGGTTTGCCGACCCAGTTGATGTCCGCGTTGCCGTACCTGGCAACCATTATTGTGCTGATCATTATCTCGCGTAATAAGACACTTGCCAAGGTGAATACACCTGCTTGCCTTGGGAAACCTTTTGTGCCTGATCGCTAATAAAAACTGATTTGGCCAATGTACTTATAGTAGACATTGGTCAAATTGCCAATATTGCGACCTTCGTATACATGGAAGGCGGGAGAGCATAGATAACACATACCTTGAAACTTGTGTGCAAATAAAACGGCATGCCGTTGCACAGATCGCGGATACCTGACCGTATGTGAATAAAAGATCGCATCTACATGCGAGATACAACAAAGCAGGAAACAACTTGATAGCGCACGAATGTGCAGAACGGCTTTCGGATTTGATTCTGTTGTGTTTGCTTGGCGCCGTCGTTCATCTGGTTCTCAAAGGGGTGTTCCGCCGCGCTTATTAGGGTGTTGCGTGGCAGGAATGCAGACTCAGGCGTATCCTTATCCGAAAACCGGAACCACTTTTCGGGGATAAGCTCTAACCTATAAAGGGGAGTGCACTATGCGCACTATCTTCAAGCTGGCAGCAACTGCTGCAGTTGTACTTGGTCTTTCTGCCGGGGCTTCAAATGCTGCTGATCCACTCAAAGTGGGTTTCATCTATGTTGGTCCGGTTTCTGACCATGGCTGGTCCTACCAGCACGATCAGGGCCGTCAGGCGCTTGAAAAGCACTTTGGCGATAAAGTTGAAACCACTTACATCGAAAGTGTGCAGGAAGGTGCGGATGCTGAGCGCGCGATTGAGCGTCTGGCTCGCACCGGTCACGAGCTGATCTTCACCACTTCCTTCGGTTACATGAACCCAACCCTGAAGGTTGCGCGTAAGTTCCCGAAAGTGAAGTTTGAGCACGCGACTGGCTACAAGCAGGCGAAGAACGTTTCTTCCTACGGCGCCCGCTTCTATGAAGGTCGTTATGTGCTTGGTCAGATCGCTGCAAGGATCTCCAGGTCCGGTACTGCCGGTTACATCGGTTCTTTCCCGATCCCTGAAGTTGTACGTGGCATCAACTCCTTCATACTGGGTGCGCAGTCTGTAAACCCGGACTTCAAGATCAAGACCATCTGGGTGAACTCATGGTACGATCCAGGCCGTGAAGCTGATGCTGCCAAAACGCTGATCGATCAGGGCGTTGATATCATGGTTCAGCACACTGACTCTCCAGCACCTCTGCAGGTTGCTGAAGAGCGTGGCATCATGGGCTTTGGTCAGGCTTCTGACATGATAAAGTTTGCGCCTAAGGCACAAGCCACTGCGATTATAGACTACTGGTCCGCTTATTACATTGGCCGCGTGCAGGCTGTAATGGACGGTAACTGGGAAGGGCAGAATACCTGGGGTGGTTTGTCTGAAGACATGGTTCACATGGCACCATTCAACAATATCCCGCAGGATGTTGCGGATGAAGCTGCAAAAACTCTTGCTGCGATCAAATCCGGTAAGCTGAAGCCATTTACTGGCCCAATCACAAGGCAAGACGGCTCTGAATTCCTGAAAGCTGGTGAGACTGCTGATGATAGCACACTTCTTTCCATGAACTTCTACGTTAAAGGCATCGACGACCAGCTGCCTGAATAAGCTTCCCGCTTATTTTCGGAAAAAGACGCGCTTATTCAGGCGCTCTCCGCCGGTTTCAGCAGTGGGGCATGATTTCCCACTGCCCACAAACATCAGTTGAACTTAAAAGAACAAGACAATGACAGCCACCTTCCTTAGTGAATGGCTCAATCTGCTTTTCCGCTGGTTTCACTTGATTGTGGGCGTGGGCTGGATTGGGACCTCTTTTTATTTCATCGCTCTTGACCTTTCCTTGCGCAGACGGAAAGGACAGGCAGAGGGTATTTTGGGCAGCGCCTGGGAAGTCCACGGCGGCGGCTTCTATCATGTTGAGAAATTCATGGTGGCGCCGAAAGAACTGCCGAAAGACCTGATGTGGTACAAGTGGGATGCTTATCTCACCTGGGTTTCCGGTTTCGCTCTGCTGATCGTTCAGTACTACTACAACGCAACAGTTTATCTCATTGACCCGGAGGTCATGAAGCTTTTGCCTGCTGAGGCTGTTGCGATTTCCATCGCGTCTCTTGGGCTCGGCTGGATCGTCTATGATCGCCTGTGCCGTTCTGCCATTGGCAAGAATATCCCTTTGCTGGCCCTGTGCCTTCTGGTGATCATTCTGGGCGCGACCTATGGTTATTCTCAGGTCTTTTCAGGCCGTGGGGTTCTCATTCATGTTGGCGCGCTGATTGGTACTTTCATGGCCTTCAACGTATTTATGGTGATTATCCCGAACCAGAAGAAGATTACGGCAGATCTGCTGGCGGGACGTAAACCTGATGCAGTGCTTGGCCGGATTGGCAAGCAGCGCTCGGTTCACAACAATTACCTGACATTGCCGGTTCTTCTGATGATGGTGTCCGGCCACTATCCATTGCTGACGGGCCACAGCCAGCCTGTACTGGTTATTGCACTGATTCTTGTGATGGGCGGTATGGTTCGCCATTTCATCAATCGTCATGATGCGCAGGACAACTTCGCCAATTTCTGGTGGGCTTTGCCTGCTGTAGCTGTCAGCCTGATTGTGGCATTGATCGTGACGCAACCTGTCAGGATCGGCGATGCGCACGGTCCTGTCCTGGACAGTGATGCGCTGAAGATTGCACGGACCCACTGTTCTGCCTGCCATAGTGCGTCGCCAACCAATGAAGCATTCACGCAAGCGCCGAAAAATATAGAGCTCGATAGCATTGCTGATCTGCTGCGCTATGACAACCTGATCATGGCACAGGCTGTGCGCTCCTCCGCGATGCCACTGGGCAATGAGACGGGGATGACCAGACAAGAGCGCGAAATTCTGGGCGCCTGGCTACAGGGGCACTGAGGCCATGGCGACTTACACTCTTGATGAGGTTAACCAGTTGACACCGGACATTTTTGCGGATGTGTTTGGCAATGTTGCCGAACATTCGCCGTGGGTGGCGAGGGTCGCTCAGCGCGAAGCGCCGTTCGCCTCTTGTAAGGCTTTGATTGAGGCTTTTGCTAAGGCTCTTCATGATGCTGACGAGGAGGCGCAGCTGGCGTTGATCCGTGCGCACCCTGATCTTGCAGGAAAAGCGGCACGCGCGGGTGAAATGGCGGAGGCTTCGGTGAGTGAGCAGTCCGGTGCCGGACTTGACCAGCTGAGTGGGGCTGAGTATGAGCAGTTCACCCAGCTTAACTATGCTTACAAATCCAGCTATGGCTTTCCTTTCATCTTTGCGGTGAAAGGGGCGACTAAACATCAGATTCTGGAGGCCTTTCAGCTTCGCTTGCAGAACTCAGCAAAAGATGAAATGGCGGAGGCTCTGCGTCAGATATGCCTGATTTTCAGCTTCCGGCTGGAAGATCTGGTTGCAGATGGACACAGTGCTTGCAGTCCCTGACCCCTGCCGGAAAGTGCTTGCTAGAGTAACTAATGGGCAGTAATCCACTGGAACATGACGGGCTGTGCGACAAGATGCTTGCAACCACCACCGTTATCTATTGGATTAATGCTACTGTGGAATAAAAGGGGAGCGTTCATGAAGGCCGCGATTGAACATCGGTTTGCGGAGCAGGTAGAATTCCTGCGCGAATTGGTCAAGGTGCCAAGCGACAACCCGCCAGGGGATACGGAGCACCACGCATCGCGGACTGCTGAGCTGCTTGAAGGCCTCGGCTTTGCCGTTGAAAAACACCCTGTACCAGAACCCTTTGTACGTCAGAACGGTATGGTTTCTGTGACCAACCTGATCATTCGTGAAACGTTCGGCAATGGGTTCGGTCCGGTGATTGCCCTTAATGCTCACGGTGATGTGGTACCTCCGGGCGAAGGCTGGTCTAAAGACCCATATGGCGCTGAGATTACAGATGGTGTTTTGTATGGGCGCGGGGCTGCCGTTTCCAAAGGAAATTTTGCCACCTACGCATTTGCTCTGTTAGCTCTTCGTGAGTATGCGGATGAGCTGGACGGCTCCGTTGAACTGCATCTGACCTATGATGAGGAAGCAGGTGGGTTTGTTGGGCCAAAGTGGTTGCTGGAACAAGAGCTTACCAGACCGGACTATGCGATTTCAGCAGGCTTTTCCTACGCAGCGACCACGGCTCATAACGGCTGTTTGCATATGGAAATAATTTTCCGGGGCCGTCAGGCCCATGCCGCGATGTCAGAGAGCGGTGCGGATGCTTTGGAAGCGGCCACACCGGTTCTCTCAGCACTTTATGAGGAGCGGACACGACTCAGGTCTGTTCAAAGTGCACAGGATGGCATTGGGTCACCTCAAATCACTGTTGGGCTTATTTCAGGTGGTATCAACACCAACGTTGTGCCGGAGCGTGTTTCGCTACGCGTTGACAGGCGTTTGATCCCTGAAGAAAACGGCGAACAGGTGGAAGAGCAGCTGATTGAGCTGATTGAATCACTTGTGCCAGAAGATTGCGGCGTTGAGGTGGAGTGCCGGCGCATCATGATCGCTGAACCGCTGCGCGAACTGCCGGGAGCAAGGAAACTGGTGGAAGCACTGAAATTGCCTGCCAAAGAGGTGTTGGGCATAGAGCTGAAAAGCACGGGCGCTCCGCTTTACACCGATGCCCGCCATTATACCGAGGCTGGTATTCCAACAGTGCTTTATGGCGCAGGGCCACGTTCCATTCTGGACGCCAACGCACATGGAGTGGATGAGCATCTGGAGCTGTCCGACTTAAAGGCAGCTACGATTATCGTGGCGGACGCCTTAAAAACGCTTCTTCGATAAGTGGGAAGGCTTAGGGGAATCGATTGAATTTCAATTGCGGATGATTTTCTCCATATCGTCATCATCCCGAGCTGATAAATGGCGCTTTGCGGTAGACTCATTTTACCTGGTACCTTACGCAGCAATTTGATTGCAGCGTGTTTGATGGTCGCAAAGTTTGCGGCAGAATTTCCGGTTCTGATGCGACATTTGTCCTGCCGTTAGGTTACATCCGGAACCTGGCGCAAGCTGTTCTCTACCTGCCAATGGTTGCGGATATATTTTGCCATGCTTTTGGAGTTGTCCTCAAATGAGGCAATATAGAACAGCCGTACGGTTTCGGTTTTCCCTCTGATTTCGCGTGTATATTCCATCATGACGACCGATTTCAAAGCTGGCCACTGGTGCTGATCCCTGAGCCAGTCCACATCAGAACACAGCGTACATTTTCGCGCCTCTATGCGTCCGTGTCCACCCTCAATACTCTGGCTTTTGGTGGGGAAACCGTTTCCGGTCCCACACTCAGGATGCTCATAAAGAACAGTTCGACATCCTCACGCAAACGCCCCTGATTGCTTTTCAGAGCAATCACGTAACCGGCTTCCTGATCAATGATTTGCTGGCAGATTTTACGCTGGCAACCCATCGCATCAATGGTCACAATGGCCCCAATGGTTGTCAAAAGAGCCAGCAACTCGGGTAGTGCTGTGATCTCATTGGATTTGTCATCAACCATGCGCTGGCCAGGAACGAGGCTCTGATCACAGGAACACGTTGAAGTTATGTGAATGGCAACCTTGCCGCTGGTAGGGTCGAAGGCCGCCCAAAGGTCTTGCCGTCAACAGCGATGACGCCCTCAGGCGTGTCAATGCAACTGACACCTCCGGTTTATGAAGCACTGTTGAAATTGCTCCATATCAAGCCTGGAAAACAAAATGCCCAATTGATCATGGCTCGGCGTCCCATCCTAAAACGGCAGAAACCGACGCAGATGGTTAAGCTTCTTTCGTCCATAAAGGGCGATCGAAGTCCTTCCCTGTGCGCCTGATATCACTGCACACAGAACCGGAAAGGGATCTCTTCCAGAGGACAGACAACTTTTGCCGCTTGTAGAGGATCCCTGGTCCCTTCAAAGTGACTCAAAAAGCCGGGCGTAGCGATGGCCTGGGCAGAGTGTGACATCTGAAATTTCCTAATAAGGCAGTGCCACACCAGTTGATTCTGAAAAACACACAAATGTCAGCTATTTATTCAATCGATTGCCCTGCGGTTTTGTACGACTGTTTGATTTCGTTGTGAAAAAAAAGTTCATGCTGTGGAACAAGTTTTTCGCTGACTTGACTTTGGAGGCTGCATGGACGAAACAGGGCTCACACCACAGCCGGAGAGGTGGCAGAGTGGTTGAATGCACTGGTCTTGAAAACCAGCGGGCGTGGAAGCGTCTCGTGGGTTCGAATCCCACCCTCTCCGCCACTAACTATTTGATAGTTAAGACAAAAATGCTCGCCATTGTGCGGGCTTTTTTGTTGTTTCAATAGGAACAAAACGTGTTCAAAAATGTAGGGAAACAGGCGTTGTTGGGAGTTTTTGTGTCATTTTACCAACAGATTACCAACGAATGTTCCTGCTTTGATCAGAACGCAGACCCAAACAATACCCGACATCATTAGTCATCGCGCTAGATTGGGGCTAAGGCGCACTGGCCATGTTAGCAGGTATCGGGTCCTGTTCTGCAGGCCAACCTGCCTGACAATCTAATTGTGATGTTACCCCACCTAAGCGCAGCAACACTTCCCCGAATCACCAGCCTTATACCAAGCTAGAATTTCATACCGTAGGGTCACTTGATGGCTAGCATGGCGCTACCTTGGGGGGATTAAAAATTATCGACAACCTTAAGTAAGTATTTTTCATCAAAATTTTAGGCTGAAGACCTATTTTTTTGGATTATCAAGAATCTCTAAGGCAGCGACTACTGCAAAAAAACAGACCCCATAAGGACAACTTTGGTTTTTATTCCCGCAATCCTTTGAACGTGTGTAACCAAATTCTCTTTTTTGACAATAACTTATAAATTTCGAACAAATGGCCAGTTGTAAGCACATTCCGCTTGCGTATGCGAAATTCTAAACAAATAATTTGTGCATCCACCCATTAGGAATACTAAAGAACTTTAAAAGGTAATAATATGTTGTCCATCGTTCTCGATTTTCTAGCACAACGCTGTGAAGTCACCACCGCTGGCGAACTCATTCATCTGCATGTGGCACTAACTCAAAGGGAAATGGACCGTCTCGCGATGTTTGGTGCAACGCTTAATGATTTAGAACCTGATGACTGGATCTAATCTGAAACTGGATAGCCCCGATAATGGGGCTATCGCTTTCTAAACTTACTTGCAATCTTCTTTTTCGAGGTTTTCAAGCTTCTTGCTTTTGATCCGATTGTCAGTCCACCGCCCCCACAAAAGTAGTGCTACGCCTACCGCTGTTCCAACGAGGATGAAGCCTTGCAAGAGAGGCTCTACATACGTGCTCCAAGCCTCTGTAGTAGCGCCAACAGAACCGAGCCCGCCTAAGCTTATTCCGAAGCCTAAATCACTCCGAGGGGTCATTTGGCAATACCTTTCAAGTTGTCCTGAATGCTTCCGTAAAAGGACTGCCAACCCTGTTCTTTTGCGTGACAGGCTATCAATGCAGCTCTATGCCTGATCGCATCGCGGCCTTTATCGCCAGTGATGCCAGGGTCTTTACTTTCGGTAGTCAGATCTGAGGGAGGAAGAGGAAGCTTAAAGAGCTTCTCGGAATTGTAGTGCGTGCATCCGCTCAAGATAAGCGGGATCAGAAGGACAAGTAGCAATCCTGCCCCTTTGCAGCTCAAATTCATAGTCCCTTACCTTTTCTTCAAGCGCCCCAACTTGTCGGAGACGATCCAGCAGGCTGTCATTCGCTTGCTGTGAGATGACTTTGTGTGCTGCTGTGATCCGCGTAAGCGCCTTGTAGTCGGCCCTGAGCTGCGCAATATCAGCTTCTCTGTCATGATGAAGAGCCGAGAAATACCACGCTGATACGCATAGCAGAGCCGTTGTAGTGTATGTAGACAGCCATTTGGGAGTGCGAGGTTCAAGCCTAGCCGCAAAAGCCAGCACAGCCCCAGCAAGCGCCCCATAGGCAAGCAGGCTGTCGATGCCAGTGGTGATGAATGCGGCGAGCAAGCTTATCATTCCCGCGCCCCTTGCATGCACATCTTGTATTCATCCTGCCTGCGGTTGACGAGGCCCTGCACTTTGCGGCCACCGGCACGATTGAACCATGTCGCAGCCTCGCAAGCACCCGCCCAATCTCCCGCGTTCAATCTGCGCCGCGCCGTCGATCTGCAAAAGGCTCCGGTCCCGATGTTGTAAGAAAGCGAGATCATTGCAAGGTACGTTTTGATTGGGATCTTTTCAGGTGCTTTCAAGCAGCTGCGCATCCCGGCTTCATGCTCCTTGAGCGATACATCAAGCATGGCATCACATTCAGCCTTAGTTGCTGTATCCCCCATCTTCACGCCCTTGGTTTCGCCGTAGCAGATGGTTGAGACGCCTACAATGTCTCGGTAAGCTTGCGTCTTCATCCCCTCCCATGCCCCAACAAACGCAACGATAAGCGCGACTGAAGCCCCGACAAGCCGGGTTTTGGTAGTCTTCATTTCAGGAAACTCCATAAAAAAACCGCCTCTAAGGCGGTTGGTTGGCTACTGCTGTATTCCTGTTCGTCCGTTTCGATTTAGTCCGTCCCCAGTTAGGGCGGGCTTCTTGGTCGGGGCCTTGGGCTTGGCCCCTTCCCGTTTCCCTGCCCCATCCTGCGGCTCTTTCACGTTCAAGGTCGTTGTTGCACTTCCACCCCTCGCCGCCTTGTGCGTTCTGCTTTCAATGCGGTATGTGCCGTCAATGCCCTGCTTGATGCCTTCAACGGCGCATAGAGCTTCTGCCTGAGCCTCTGGTGCAAAGTTGATTGTAATCGAGCCGGAGGCCTTCTCTCGCTTTCCCTGCCCTTCACGGGCCTTCAGTAGCTCTTTGGCTTGGTCTTCGTCTTTGACCGTAGAGCGAATTGCATTGAGCACAGGATCTGAGAACGCAGGGTCTTCGATTTCCTCCTCTTTGTAGGGCCGCTTGACTTCAACGACCTTGCCTTTCTCCCTGTCCACATAGCGTACTGAACTACCTGTGAAGGCCCTACTCAGATCACGGGGTTTCAAGCGCCAAGCGATGATATTACCGGGATAGATGCACTTGAGCACGGGAAGCCCGTTATCAGCACCCAGCGGCAGTAAAACAGCCGTCTTGTCCCTGATCTTGAATGCCCCATTCAGCTCTTTTGCATAACGCTGGCCGATTGAATGGAAGCTCTCCCCATTTGCTGACCAGTAGTCGCGAAAAATCTCCTTAAAGGCCGGGTCTACCTTGATGTTAAATCCGGCTTTCTTCGCAGCGTCCTGCAAGAACTCATCAAGGGTTGCTTCATCCTTATGGAAAAAAAGCGGTTGCTTGACTGGGGAGCGTTCGTCGAAGCCCTTGGCCTTGATTGAGAGCTTTTGCCCGCCTGACCGATTGCTTGAAGAAACCGGCTGATCAGTAATCCCTTCAAAGACCTTCCTGCCCTCAAGGAGAACTGATAACCGGTGACCGGCACTCGGCAACTTGATCTGCCCTGCGCGATCATCAAGGCTAAGACTACAACTGTCAGAGCTGATCCCGGCCTTATCCGTCGCTGAAATGTTCATCAGATAGGGGCGAAGATCCTGCGAGATGTCATCGCCATTCAAGATGACTTTCCAATCTACGGTCCATTCGTTCATGCTCTATCCAAACAAGTCTATTGTTGGCTCTGGTGTGGTTGTGGTTTCAGATGGCAGGTCAGGAATAAGCACCTCCCGGCCTGCTGTGAGCAATGCGCCTTCAGCAGCCATGCCAGGGTTAAGGCTAAGTGCCTCGGTGATGAGATCTTGCCCCTTCCAGCCATGCACGCGCACAAGCAGCAGATCCAAGGTGATCCCTTCACCTGTAACGGTAATCTTGGTGGACATGGCCGCCCCTTAAAGCAGGTCGAAAACAGAAATCAGATCTGGAATCAGATCAGCTGAAGTCGGGGTTTCATCCGGCAACTGCTCAAGTCCAATCTGATAGGAGATCACAAACGGAACGCCGTCCCTTTCCAGCTCTTTGTGCGTTTGCTTTGAGGACTTGATAAAGTAGTTCCCCAGCGGTTTGCCATCGCCACGCATAACCGGAAAGACCTGACCAGTCCGCCGCATTTGATCGGCTATTTCAAGCTCAGTAAGGCCACCTATGCGGATGGGAAGCAGATGGCCTGAAAGGTTGATGGTTTTGCCGCCATCACCCATGAACTCACCGGGTTTTATCCCACCCATAACTGGCTTCTTCGCCCAATCTGCCTTTGCGGAGATGGACACCTGATCCACGTTGAATGGAAAGGTGTCCATCTGCAAAGCTCCAAGAATGTAAAGCATTAGCGCACCGCATATTCTCGGTCTGCATGAAGTCCGGACATCCGATCTTCGACCTGTTCAACAAATTCTTCGACCATCTCAGACGCACTGCTTGCCGCGTCTACATAAAACGGCCCGAAATGATAATGAGTTTCACCTGAAGATGAGCCTGGGCCGCCACCGCCGAGCATCTTTGCACTCTCTGAAGCGGTGTGGACGTATCCGGACTGGCTTGGTGTCACCAGTTCTGCGCCATTCTCTCCAACCAGATAGTTGCGACCACCCACAATCTGCCCGCCCAATGCGCGTGCACCAGCGATCTGTGGTACCTTCAAACCAGAACCAGCAGAAGGTTTGGGGATTGGAACTGCGAGGATTTGGTTTGCTTTGGTTTGAAGGGCTTCCGCCACCTTAGCGTCAGCAACTCCATTTGCAGTCTGCGCAAGCTCTGCGTTGAGCGCCTTCAACTGCTCGACTATTTCCTCCCGGTCTGTCTGCAGGCCGCGCTTGGTTTGCCTTTCGCTTCGGCTGTCACCCAACTCAGCAATCTGGCTATCGATTAGTGCCAGGTCTTGCTTAAGAGCCTCAACCAGCACGTTCCCTTTTTCGACTGGCCCTTTGCGCACCCCGATGAGGTCTTCAAGCCATTGGTTCATTGCCTCACCGTTGGCGGCTCCAGCATCAAACCTGTTCTGGGCGTATTGAGCTCTGTCTTTCCAGCTCATTCCCCATGTATTGATTGAGTGCTCAAACTCGTTGAGGATTAAGCCCACCAAATTCAGGCTTGCTGCACCTTTCAACAGCTTGCCAGCCTTCAGCCCTTTGATATTAGATTTTCCGCCTCCGTTATCGTTGGCGGCGGCTGGCATTTTACGGGATACCTGAGGAACACCGGCTTTCTTAACTGAAGAAGGTTTAGCACCTGCCGGGCCTGCGACCCGTTTTGTCTTACCAGCACGACGACTTCCAATACCGGGCAACTTTGATAGCTTGCGAAATGCCTTAAAGATCCCAGCTGCAAGGTCCCAAGTCACAGATTTCAAAAGCAAGAAAGCATATCTTAGGCCAGCTAAGGCAATCAAAATACCGAGCGCAACGCTGCCCCATTTAATAAGCTCAGATAGAATTTTCGGGTTTTCTTCGGCCCATTTTGTGAACGCTTGAATTTGGGGTCCTAAGGCGTCAGTCAAATCATTGATTACCGGCAGGAGACTATCACCAATCGCAATTGAAGCAGCTTCAATCTTGTTTTGGAACACCTGAAGTTGAGCTGCTGAGGTTCTCGAACGTTCCTCGAACTCTGCCTGAGATGAGCCAAGGAACTGAGCCTTTGAAGCGACTGATCCCAGTGCGTTATCAAGGAGTGATGCATTCTCAATCAAAGGTGCGATTGCACGGGCCTCGTCACCAAACAGATCTGAGATGACGGAGGTTTGCAGTTCCTTGGGTAGCTCTCGAATTTGCCCAATGACAGTCTTAAGCGTGCCTACAGCGTCCTTTTGCAGGTTCTTGGATACCTTTACCGCATCCAGTCCCAAGCGCTTGTAGGCCTTGTGTTGGCGCTTTGTTGACCCCTCACCTCGTGCCAGTGCCTTGCCAGCATTTCGGAAGCTGGTGGCCGCGACATCAGCTTGTGCGCCTGACGCGATCATTGCGGACCCAATGGCCGCTGTCTGCTCCGCGGTGAAACCATACTGCTTACCTACTGAGCCAACGCGGCGCATGAAGTCGAGCAGATCAGGAGCAGAACTTGCAGAGGTGTTTGACAGATGGTTGATTGCATCTGCCAGCTCGCCAGTTTCGCTCACGGTCAACCCGAGAGCTGTCTTGATCTTGGCAAGGCTTTCGCCTGCTGTGCCGGCACTCACATCAAAAGCAACACCGACTTTCGCTGCCATCTCTGCAAACTGGGTCAGCTCATCTCCGGCCATACCGGCCTGTCCGGCTGCAGCGACGATGTCAGCAATCTGAGAAGCAGTCATTGGCATGCGGGTAGACATATCAATGATGTCCTTGCGCATCTTTTTGAAGCCTTCAGGACTATCGAAATCAACGACCTTCTTTACGTCCGACATAGCGGACTCGAACTCCATGGCAGACTTTACCGGGGCAGCAATGGAGCGGGCCAGAATATAGCCCGTTCCGACTGCGCCAAGCATCTGCCCCTGCATCCGGTTCAGCTCGCGCCTATTGCGATCAGCTGAAGCCTGCATCCCCTTCATGGAGTTGGCAATTGCACGCGCAGGACCGCTTGCCCGGTCAAGAACTGAAATGACCAGCTTGGAAGTTAAAACACCCATGACATTCTACCGATTTGGAGGGGGAGCATTTTCTGCCTTGAGCACACGTCCAAGGCTGGAGACTGTTTCTAAAAAGAAATCAATCTCCCAGTTCATGACCACATCAACTGGTGTGTGGAGCCTGCGCGATACCGCAACAATCAAGTCACGAGAATGGGGAGCATCTACTCCGTCAGATACTCGTCTCTCGCGTCGAGCTGCTTCAGGGTCAAGGCTCCCTGCTTTCCCATAAGGGGAGCGGCACCTCGCGTGGCTTTCTCTAGGTCTTCAACATCGAGGCGCTCAATCACTTCCAGATCTACGCCCGCCAGTGCTGCTAGTAGAGCGAAACCAGCTTGCTCTTCATTGGAGTACTTCTCACCGATGAGAGTGTCACCAGCACGCATACGGCGGAACGACAATGAAGTGATATCGCGCCCATCATGTTCGAAGGGGTAATCCAGTATCACGTTAGCGGTGGTTGCTTTCTTGGTCATCGGCCTACGTCCTTCAAGCAAAAGAGCCCCCAGCAATGCTGAAGGCTCTAAGAGTTACGATAAATGGTTTTGAGGCTTAGATGCCAAGTGCTCGCTTGCGTTCGCCGTCTGTTGGATCGGGACGGATTTCGCGTTCCCAGAAATCCCAATAGAACAGCTCTTTGCCATCTAGGATGAGCTCAACGTGGGTGACTTCCTTGAATGCCAGGTTGCAGCCTTGCAGATCATCTGCGCCCATTTCATCAGGCTCCCACTCCATGAGAGTGGCATGAATGAAGCCGCGGACCGGAAGCCAAAGGTTGCCCGGCATCTGGCGATAGTTGCCAGCGAAAACCCATTCTTCAGGCTTCCCCAGCTTTTCAAGTAGCTTGCCATCAAGCCCTTTGTGTTCAGCCTTGGGCTCAAAGGCTTCGGTGCGCGGTTTACCGAAGTCTACAGCACCGATACCGCCACCGGGGTTGTGGTTGACTGTCGTGTATTTGAAGGCGGGCAGAACAAGCTTGCTCAAAATGTTTGCACGGGAGTCTTCCGGTTCACTGACCAAACGCAGGTCAATGTCACCGTTAATCAGCATAGGGCGCTGCATGTGGGGTTCTCCAGTTAAGGGGATTAAACAACAGCGCGCAAACGCGCCAGAATGTCTTTGATCAGGCCTTCAGTTGCAGGGCGGTAGCGGCGCAGCTCAAAGTCAGCCCGCTTGAAGGCACTTGCAGTTTCCTGACCAATTTCAAGCTTGATGTGACCAAGCTCGATGGGCTCAGGCTGGTTCTTGTCGGCAGTGAACATCTCGGAGGCAGGCGTATAACCAAGAATATGCCCATCACGTTTCAGGCCGCGTAGCTCACCGATAATTTCACGGACCCAGCTTTCAACCCGTTGCGCTGTTTGCTTCTTGCCCAAGTGGCGCCGGGTGATCTTCATCATCTGCGTGATGATGTAGTCAGAGCCGCGCAACTGATGCAGCTGCGGCCACATCGCGTCGGTCTGCGCCATGTCGGTGCCAAGGAAGGTAAAGCCGCCATCAGCAACCGCGCCATAAACGCCAATCTCACCTTCAGCCGCAATCGCAATATCAGCAGCAAGCAATCGCTGCCCTTCCTTGGAACCATCAAGGAAGTTAAACGGGATCTTCCGCGATAGACCGGCAAGACCAAAGATTGGTTGATTACAGATCGTCTCGAACGGCATGTTGCCGTTGTTGGTGTCGGTCCGAACAATCAAGCCAGCCACACGTGAGGCCATGGGACGGGTTACAACGGCATCCCCTTCCCAGACACGCGCAGCCACACCAACCGGCATCAAACGGCCTGATGCCATGGTTTCACGTGCGTCAATAGCGTTATCTGCGCTCGTAGGGTCTACATCGACTGGTGCCACTGCAAGGATCTTGCCGATGTTAGCTTCAAGCGCAGCAACCACCGGATTGACTGTATCCAGATCAGGACGCCATGCGGTTGAACCTGCCACTACAATGCTAGGCGTTGCGTTGACCGCAGACGGGATTTCCGTGATGTTATTGATGATGCTAACGATCGCGGCGGCACTCGCCTCAGGGGTTGCCCCTTTTTCGGTTCGTACAATGGTCACATCAGCAGCGCGATCAAGTTCATTGAGCTGATCCTGAATGCCCCGAATGTGATCCCGCAAGGGACCAGTGCCAAGAGCTGCAACCGCGTCTCTGTCGCTGGAAGAGATGCGCTTTGCTGTATCAAGCGGAAACTCTGTGCCTGAAGCATCATCAGAACTGTCGATCACCAATACCTTGGATAGATCGCCTTCAGAAACCGGAAACGGATCATCCGATTTATAAGAAAACTGCATGCCGATTGTGGGCGCGCTCATAGATACTTCTCCATGAAAAAACCCGCTCCGGTTATGCCGTGCGGGTGGGTTAAGTCTTAAAGGGTTTGGGGACTGGCTAGGTCAGCGCAGCCAGAGCCTTAGGTAAGGTTTTGGTTAGATCCCAAAGCGGGTCTTTTGACGGGTCAGGGATTGGATCAAGCTGCTGGATTTCGGCAGAGCGGGTAACGATGCCAGCTCGGTACTTGATGGCCGCATGATAAAGCGCCTGCACCTTTTCCTGCGTATCAAGCACCAGCAAAACGCCTTCAGCAGTGCAGGCCTTCACCTGAGAGGCTTCCGGCAGTCCCGCACCAAACCCATCGAGCATCTCTCTGAGGCGACTGACTGAGGCTTGATCTGTTTTGAACTGAGTGCCGTTAATGTGAGTTCCAGCTTCAATACGCCGCTCGGCTTCCAATGACACATCATAAGCGGAGAACTGAGCCTCAAAATTAGTTACGAAACTACCGTCAAGGTATTTAACTTCATCACCGACCAACTCGACACCATCAGGCACAGGAACTACAGCGCAGTTCTCAGGTGGCATCCAATCCTTAGGAGGGGCGCCTTCAATGACATTGACGACAACCGTGTCTTTCACAAGAGCTACTAACATTTATGCCTCTTAATACATTATGAGCGCTAAACCGCCCTCAGAGTATGCGCCAAGGACTGAACCATGAACGCCGGGAGGATACTCGCCAGACCACTCTCTTTTTGAGCTTGTTGACTTATGTTCGAGTACCATCTTGTCCATGTTGCGAAGTTTGCTCAGGCTATCGATAGCATTCGTGGTCAACATGCCATAGACCAGCGCCTTAAAACTCGCCACACACTGCCTGTTTCTGTCTCCGATTGTGTAAGGAAGGTTAAAGTCCATACCTGTATTTGCATCGGGTGCAGTTAGGTGAGATTTCCCGCCCTTTGATACAGCATTTCCAAAAGTGCTGTTGTAGCCATTACCTTGCTTTCTGCGTCCACCGATTGTGCAAGGGATGACCTGACCGGGAGTAACTTGCATCGACACACAGCCGGGACGTGCTCCCGAGCCAGAGTTGCTGTTGTTAGACGAGCCGCCACCGGAACCAGACAGAATTACAAAAAGCTTAGTAACTCCGCTTGGAACAGTAAAATTTCCACTTGATGTTAGAATTTTGACATACTGGTACTTACCGCCAGATACACCGGCTTCTTTCAGCTTGGCTTTAAGATTACCTTCGTCGATAACCTCATCGCCATTAATGTAGGTTCTCCCAGTGAGGCGGTTTTCCTGAACCTCATTTTGGTAGATTCCAATGCGTTTTTTGCCATCCCAGCTGCCATCATAGTTTTGATAGAGCGCTATTGGGTCTTCAGTAACCGTCCCTGCATCGTAGTTCATGTGGGTGTAGATGCCTCTGGCATTGTCTACGCTTGCATCTGCAGTGGTTGGATTTACGTGGATATGTTGCCCTACAGCGGTTTCAACATGCGCCCCGTCCATAACCACTTCGGAACGCACACCATACGCATAAGATACAGTCCCCCCGCTGCCTGAGCCTGTAATGGCTCGCGTGAAGCCACCAAACAGTGCGCGGGTTTTTTTATTCCCGTTGTGTCTGGCATAACCATAAAGGGCTATAACCTCGTAGGCATCTCCACCTGTGCCCTCGTTGTAAACATGTCCACGGAGTCCAGCAGAATAAAACCGCCTGCCATCCTCAAAACTCGCATTTACTGGTGGACGCACATTATTGATAACCTTAGCGCCATTTTGTGTTCTATTTGCTGTGATGTTTTCACCGCCAGCTGAGTGATTTTCAACGCGAAGCAAGTCAAGACCAGCATTTGTAGAAAGGTTATCACGGAACAGATCGAGACGGCCTGCGACCAGCTCTGTGTTTCCGCGACTTCTATAAGGACCATCAGAAACAAGGTGCCATGCATTGGCGCCGTCATCATGCCAAATGTGATCAATGTTCAAACCTGATCTATCGGCAAATTCACCTTCTGAATCATTCGCAATGATGGCTTTATTGTTGAGATATAGATCACCAAGAACCGAAAGTGCTTTTCTGAACTTAGCATTCTTCGTTGCATCAGCGAATTTGGCAAGCTGTTGTGCAAGCCCCTGAACATCACCAATTGGGTGCGTGTGATCTCCATCAGCAAGCTGAGTTACGATATTGTTGATCTCAGAGACAGAGTAGCCACGCTGCCCCAATGACCACTGTCCGGCAATGTACTGCAAAATTGAGTTGTCTGGCGCATCCGTTACATCAACGTCAGAAAGATCATTGAGCTTGTGGCCATGAGTAAGCGGGGCCAGCTGAGCCAGAGCCTCAGCCAGTCCATTAATCTTTGCCATTTCGTGAGAGTGACCGGCAACTGCCAGGCTCGCCAGAGTGACAGTAATCTCACCCAGGCGAGCATCAAATGCTTTCACGAACTCATTGATCTTTTTATGATCTTCGGAGACATTTTCAGTACTGTCGAGCAGTGGCAGGTTTAGATTTGGCGTTGTTTCCATTGATCACTTCTCCTAGATGGTCGCAACTGCACGCAGGTCTTCCAGAACCGGCCTTGCCTTCGGATTGCCTTCAATCGTGATTTTCACTGCTGTCTCACTGCCAAGGTTCTGGCCCAGCTCGTAAGTGGCATCAATCGTGCCAGCTGCATCAAGCACCTCACCGGTTTTGTAAGGAGCTTCAACGAAGCTGCCTGAACTGTTCTTCAGGAAGATTTTTGCACTTGCACCATTTGGTAGCGTACGTTTCACCCGAACCGGGAAGCGGTTTGCGTTCCCGGTCTTGAACAAACGCCCCACATAGTCAGCAGCTTCTGCCAGCTTACCAGCCCGCACCTGAACACCGGGGAAGAGACGCGGGCTTGCCGTACTCGTTCCCTTCAGGATGGCCGCAATACTGACTTTTTCTATCACCCACTCATCGAACTGCACTCCGGCATAGGCCGTGGTCAGGATCTTTGATCCATCTGCACGGGTTATTTCAAAGGTAACGGAACAGCCGGTTTCAGGGATATCGACAGCCGCAGCAATCATCAGATCTGAGCAGCGATCCAGATCCACGTCACCCAGTTCCACACGCTTTGTGATCTGGGTAAACTCAGCCGCATCAACACCGCACGTCAGATCAGAGCCATGCACAGGGATGTAAGTGGAGTTATTTGAACTCTCGATCTCAGTGCCGACGGTGTATGGGTTCACACCAAGGAAACTTTGGTTTTTGGCGTCAAACTCACCCAGCACCGCAGCTGAGATGGAATGCTCATTATCAGGAGTAATTGCAATGAACGCATACTCACGAGTAGAAAGCAGATACGGCAGTGATGGGAACGTACATGGCGTCCATTTGCTCAGCTCCACCTTGGACATATCAATGACAGCCTGAGCAAGGATTTCATCGGTTGGAAAGCCCGCCCCGTTGGTAGCTCTCAACTCCACAACAACGGGCGTGTTCGGGTTGCCAACTTTGCAGAACCAGAGCTTGACCTGCGCAATATGGCGATTGCCCGCTGGCAGGCTGAAGGTTTGCCCTCTTGGATCGCGGTTCCGCGTGACAATGCGCGTCACCGTGATGATCTGAGGCGGTGGCGGAGGTGGTGGAACCAGAACAAGCGTTGTTACGCGCTGCATGGTCTTGGTGGTCACCTTGCCCTCACCCACAAAACGAGCGAAAGCCTCAGAACCTCCTACTCCAAAAGCTTCAACCAGCTTCTCGCCAGCTGCATGCTTTTTGGCTGGAATACTCAAAGTGAGCGTAAGATTTCCTTCCCCGGCAGCAGCAGGCTTTTGAGCAGGCGTCATGTCCACATTATCAAACATAATGCGGTCAAGGATCTCGCCCCCACCAAAACCCTCGATGGTCACGGTGATATCGATGGGCCGCAAAAACTTGGCGTTCTGCTCAGCAGTACCGACCACCTGTTGCTCATCGGTTGAGGAGGCCTCAGGCCCGTATACCTCATGGGTCACATCAGAGGTCCAAACCTCATCAACATCCGTCCAGAAGTCTTGCGATGGTTCGAGCTTCATGGAAGCCGGGAACGGCTCATGACTGGCGAAACGGTTGATCAGCTTGCAGGTGGTGCTGAGTGGCTGATCAATGATGTTTTCCAGCTCATAAGGAAGCATCTCCACGCCCGTGTTGTTGAGGTCGTGAATGGTGACATCCAAAGGCAGTGTAAGCTTGCCATTTCGCACCGCTGCATTTTGCTGCGCTCCAAGATCGCGCCATCGGTCATCGACAAACGGATCGACATATATACCGCGCTTTGCAGCCGGTTCCTTGTCGTGAATGTCGAGCTGCAAGCGGTTCAGAGCAATCAGATCCCGCGACTCATCCATCATCCGAAACAGCTCCCAAAGCTTGTCATAGGTGATGTTGTGGGTGCCATCGTTCTTGATGACAGGCAGCCCATCAAAGTCGTTGTAAACAGTTGCCAGCTTGAGAAGATTATGAGGAGCCAGAGGGGCAACGGCACGCGCTGCGGACTGGCCTTCCACGTAAACAGCATTTCCGGACTGGTCCAGACACACAAGATCCACACGGGGTAGCTTGCGTTTGTAGATCACAACCACTTCACCGCCCTGACGACCGCCAGTCAGCTCAATATCGTGGGCAGATACCGTCACAGGAGCAACCGAGTCCCTATAGCGATACTTACAGTCATAGCTTGAACCGGTTGAAGGTTCATCGCCTGCAAGCGACCAATCCACCTTATCAGCAGTGAGCTGGTAATCAGTGCCTTTCACAAAGGTCTTTGAGCCTTGCTTGATCTGCACGATTTCTTTCAGGCTGTCATTTTGAAGCCCGTCAGACCCGTTCAGAATTGAACTGCGCGTAACGCTCTCAGTAACTTCCTTTTCCAGCTGGATGTTGACCAGCTCATCAATCGGGCCATGGCTAAGCCGAAACTTCTGCTTTTTGTTCGAAGCAACGGTGAAGGTGTGCTGCTCTCCGTCGATCTGGAACGTGTCCCACTTCTCCTCAACCTCAAGGCGCAGGGCATACTCACGTGGCCGCTTGAACCCGTTGATGTTGCCAATGCCAGCTGCAATTGAGAAAACCACCTTACCACCTTGCTTCTCAATAGCCGTGACGAGGCAGCCCTCATCTATGTAGTTGCCATTCGCTCCCACATCCTGAGCAGCGACCATTTGAGCAACCTGGCTCATTTCAGCTGGTGGTGTCTGGTCCAGTGGCGTGCCCTTGACCAGATTGTAAACCGGATAGAGCTGACCATCCGCCCCGTCACCAGCATAGCCCCAAACAAGACGGGTCACGATCTTTGATGCACCCTGCTCGCCTTCGGCCTCTGTGCCCGGTTTCAGGCCTGCAAGCGTTGGATCATCTTCGGAGTTGATCACGGTGGAGCTGACACGGACGCCCACTACCAGATCACCAGACAGGTCCACACCTTCCAGAATAGCAGCATCAACCGGGCGCACGTCTCCTGCGATATAAACGGTCCCTGCTCCAAGCAGAATTCGGCTGCCCTCGCGATCAATCTCAATGGCCGCACCGGACTTGCGATCACCATCGCGGGAGACAGTGTTGCCGATACGCGTAGACTGGCCACGTGCAATACCAAACGCATCGTTGAGATCCGTTCCGGTGATAAAGACGCCTTCAGGCCATACAGATGCGGAATCGTTCTGGCGCTCAGGCGTGCGATCAAACGCGCCTTTCACGAGTGGATGTTCAAAAGCCATTAGGATGGTCCTTATGCGAAGCTCAGGAGAACCTTCACGCGGGTGCGCTTGGTGAGCCGCAATTCAGTAGTGAGCGCTTGCGAGCAAACTGCTGCAAACGGTGTTTCGATCTGTTCAGGAAGAAGCCAGCGCTTTCCTTGTGGCTGGTCTGGCTTTGGCTTGGCTCCAAACAGCAGAGCAACAGAGGCGCAATCTTCGTCTGCCCCTTCCCCAAATCCGGTGAGCGCCTCCACATAGACACGCTGCCCTTGATCGTGTGGGGTAATCTGCTCTGCGCCGACCTTGTATGTCGTTCCGGGAGCGACCTGATGCAGTGCCTTAAAGCGCCGCGCCCCAATCAAGGAACCATCGGCACGATAAAGGCCCATATAGCCGTCCAGCAACGCGGTTTGGCGAGCTATGACGCGAAGCTTGGCGCCAACACCTAAATCCTGCCATGAGGTTTCAATCTCGCTCCATGGCGCTGCCAGCTCGTCCCAAGTCACACCGCCCGAAGAGGTATCAATATAAACGCCGATAGCCTGCTTTTCAGCAGCGGTAAGCGCCCTTTGAAACTCATGGGTAGTGCCAAAGCTCCATTTGGTTGGAACCTCTCCCACCCGTGCCCCGGAGTGCGAAGACAAAAGAGCATTCCCAAGTTTTGAATAAGACAGCTCAGCTGCGCGGATATCATAGCCATTGAATGCCCGCATGATCTTGGTGCGCCGGGAAACGGAAAGACCAACGATCCCGGCAATGCGCGGCAGATCTTCTTCGCTGCGTGGGAGCCGGTCCAGTGCCAGCTGATCCCAATGCCATTTACGCCGCCTGCCTGGCGCCTGCTCCAGGAGCCCGCCATAGTCGATAAAGCCTAGCCCCTTATAGACAGCCGCCTCAAAGCCTCGAATGCGCAGCCATTCAAGGCCCACATCATAGAGCTGATAGATGTTGTCCACGTAGGGGCTCAGAATACCAAGGCCGGTTTCCTGAATAAGGTGCGGCATGATACGTGGCTGCGGGTTTTGCCACTTCATGCCGAAATTGTCGTAGTGCTGGCGAACCTGCTGAAGCGCTTCATGATTGACCTCTGAGATAGCCCGCATCCATGGGGTTGCGCCTGCTGGCAAAAGTGTTTCTGTCATCGCCCGCGCCCTATGGAAGAAATTGAGATTGTGCCAATCGCTATGGCCTCATTAGGATCGGCCACAACGTCAGTAAATGGCGCATCAACGATCACGTTGTTAATCCCATCACCCATAGCTGAGTTGATCAGCCAAGCCCGAGTGAAATCGAGCCCGAGACGATCTTCAGCCTCCCACGCAACCCGCAGCTTTGCCTCCAGTGTCTCCAAGGCAGAGTTGCGCGCATGCTCCTCAAGCTGGACCTTCAAAGCCACATCAATGGTCTTGGTGACAGCAGACACCACACTGAAACGATCTGAAGTGACTTTGTTGGTTGGCAGGTTCAGATGTGCCAGGACGGTTTCAAGTAGTTCATCGCTTGCATGGCCACCGGGAACAGTAGAAAGAACCCCCACATAAAGTGTCGGGTCGATGCCATTATCCCAGATCGCAACGCCTCTCACATCAAGATGGGCATCCATTACAAGGGCTTTGTAGCGCTCCTCAGGACCACCGCCAGAACGCCCGATAATGTGAAGCTTGATGCGCGTCTTAAATCGTTCATCCGTCTCGTTCTGCATGCGTGTGACGCCATAAAAGACCGCCAGCACATCAAGTGCCACACCATAGGAATAATCCACGAAGTAGAGAACAAATTTCTCATTTCCCAGCTGCAGAAGATAGACGACCAGATAAACCAGCTCTTCTTGCAAGATTTTGGCCGGGTCTGTTTCAAGACCGCCAACCGTCCAGGGGATACCAGCTGCATCAAACTTGGCTTTCAGACGGTCAAGCGAAGCTGCAAGGATAGCCTCATAGTCGATATTCTCAATCAACTCCGGTGGTGGGAGCTTGGTCTGGGCCATATGGATCAACTTTCCAGTGTTTGCACCTTCCCATCCCGAAAAAACAGGCCGAAGGAAACAGAACGTTCAACGGTAAAATCTGGTGGTGAAAGGTGCGCTTTCGGGCGAAAATCTGCCTCAATGGTTAGGCCGACGGCCCCCAAGCGAACTTGTTCTACGTTGCCTTGCGGTGTTAGTCGCCGAACCTTGAACCGGGGCTCCCAACGATCAATTGCAACCGCAATCAACTGCATGAAGACAGCGAAGCGCTTTGGTGAAAGCTTTTTACCCAAGATCTCGACAAGGCCCGCGCCGAACTGCCTGCGCATCACCCGAGAGTAAAGCCGGGTTCCAAGGGTGACTTCCACGCCTTGAAGCGCTGATTGCAGGTTAGAGATCGGCTGCCCGGTGTGCCTGCTAATCCCTGCCATATCAGGCCTCTGGCTTTGCAGGAGCTTTACTGCGCCGCTTGCGCGGTGCTGTTGGGGCGCTGTTTTCACCGTCTTCAAGATTGGCAACACCTATTTCGACGTAATAGGCAGCCGCCTGCTCTGTCATTTCGACAATACGATTCTCAGGCACACGCGCACCATCAACGGTGTCCGCACCTTCGCGGATCCGGTATCTTTGCTTTGACATGTCTGGAGTCCTTAGTTTGGGCCTTTGGTGTTAGCCGATCCCGGTGAAATACCGCCATGATTGTGGTTAGAGCCGGTGTTCTTGCCATTGTGCGTGACCTTGCCGCCTTGAGTATCAACACCATCGCCGCTGATTGTATGTGTCACGCCATTCACAGTGATTTCGATACTATTCTCAGCTGAGATCTCAAGCGTCCCGTTCTTGATCTGGATGCGCACGCCAGCATCTTGAAAAACGTTGGCTTCCATATCGGAGTTAGGCGTCTCATGACCGTTGCTGTAGCCCCCTGGCAGCAATATTCCTTGCCGGGGATCGCCGTTTGGATTGAGCGTCCCAACCATCTGTCCGACTTTCAGCGGGATAGATGTTTTTGAGGTTTCCGGGTGCGGTTTCCAAGGTGAGAGATAAGGGTTGCCCTCTTCATCCTCTCCCAGCTCGATCCGATAGCCTTTTTCAGCGTGAATCTCATGAACAGGCCCAACCTGTACCATTTCAGCAATGACCGACCGCAATGTTTCAAGCTCGGCCTGCTGCCTCGTGAGAAGCTCTGTAATGGCATCCCATTCGCTATCCATTACCAACAGCCTCATTTAGCCCGAGCGTCTTGATCTGCTCTGGATGCATGCCGTTTTCGATCCTGAACACATCAAGCGGAGGTGCCTCCGGTTCCAAGGCAGCACGCATCAAGTCAGCTTTAGCGGCTATGCTTGGATCATCACTGGCCTGCATGAGCTCAAATAGTTCCCCGAATGGGTTTGAGAGCACTTCAGCGCCGGTTCTTGGCTCTTCTAAAAGCATGCACTTGAGCTCAAACTGGTGAGCCGCGAGCCGCAATCCATCTTGTTCATTTGCAATACGACCCTTTTTGAAGCTGGTCACACCTATCAAAAGCTCTCGGAACATCTTCACATATGGATCTCTGGTATCTGATAGTGCGTTGAGGATCTCGCGGCCAATAAGATCAAGTTTGAACTCCATATTGGCATCAGTAACCGGAATATCCTGCACGATGACAGCTTCGCCTGTTTCATTATCTTTGACGGACATAGAAGAGGTGATGCCCCACTCGAAATAGATTTTGGTGTCGGCTTGGCCGAGCAACTCCAGACTATTGCCCTTCGCCTGCATGTCTGCATCATCTGTATAGACAGTCAAAAAAGGTTGGTCTTGGCTCGTTTCTGGCAGACCATCCTCATTGAAGTTGAGCGCACCAAAAGCCGAGTCCTGAACGTTCTCGCCGACACTTGTCTTGCCCTTCAGAGCTTCGCAAAGGCAGTATCGTGCAGCAATCCTAACCAGGCTCATGCTTCCCCCAATTCCAAAACAATGCGCAGCTGATCGCGATAGTTAGCGTGCAGAACGTCAAACCAAGGCATCCCACCACGGGTAATTGCTCTGATGGTATCGCCCTTTTTGATTTCCGGGCCGGTGTAAAGCGACTTTGCGATATGCAATTGGGTCTTTGCTGAGTTGACGCGGCCACGCCACTTCAAAGCGCCACCCCCACTCAAGTTGGTGTTGCGTGCATTGCCTACTCTCAAAATCGCTTGGATTGTCGTGTTTTGGCGTGATTGGTCCTGTCTGCCATCCTGCAAAAACTTGAGCTCAATAGCTTCCGCCCATCGTTCATCTGTGGCCTTCACTACTTTCTCAAAATGTTTCTTTGTTTCAGGTGTCATAGCTTGGCCTCATAAAAGGAAAAGGCGCGAGTTTCCCCGCGCCTTTGTTTTACTGTGCTTCGGCGGCTTCAATAGCCGCTTGGTACTCTTCGACGGTCCAGTCTTCGTCCGACGTAATGCCAAGCTCTTCGGCTTTGGTGTCGAGTTCGTCAAACTGAGCCCGAACCAGATCGCGAACGTTGTCACGTAGGGTTTCAAGGCCAATGTTTTTAGGCGGACGGTAATCAAGCTTTTCAGCTTCTTGACGCAACGCGTCCATGCTCATGGCGCTGTAAGCGTCTTCGCCGCCCTCATCGGCAACCGGCTCAGTGTCTGGTTCGTCTGCTTTATAGGCGAGACCATCATCGATCAGGCTTGTTGCGTAAGAAACCGGAACCTCAACGGCTTCACCGGGCTCTACAGTGACGACATCATCCTCACCTACGACCTTGCCTGGGATCATGAGCCCAGCAAGGTTTGCGATCCACATAGTTTTAGTCATGGAGCACCCCTCTTACTGGCCCGGTGTATAGTTTTGAAGACGGATTTTACGCAGAACACTGGGGTTGGTGCAGAGGGACATGGCGTTCATCTGCACTTCAATGGAGCGCCCTTTATCGTTTGGATCCTTGAACTGTCGAAGGTAAAGCGGCAGGCCTTCGGAGTTCACCGTATCTTCGTAGTCAGCTGGACCGAACCGAGTGATAAACAAATCAGGCACGCCAAACGGAACAATGCGAGCCTCATTGTGGGCAATATAGGTGCCCCCACCGGCCTCTCTCGCTTTCCGGCCCTGTTTGTAACGTTCAAACTTGAAGCCACCGAAATCAAACTTATCCGGGGCCGCGTTCCGCAACTTCCCTGCAGAAGAGGTGTTGAGGAAAGTCTCGCGAACTTCAGGGCGGTTCCAGATCCATTCATGAAGGTTTCGACCAGAGAACACATGCATATGCCCGTATGCCCGATCAAGGTCATCTTCGATGTTATACAGCACATGCATCAAGAAAGAGCCAAGGCTCAGATCTGCGTCTTCATGATCGAGGTCAAGCGGAGCTGGGATTGCATAGCCAAACTTGGCATAGAGGTTCGCCAGCGTTTTGCCATTACGGGTCAGAACGATGCCGTTCAGTGCACCCATGCGTTGGTGTTCCAGCGTATTATCAAGGTCGCGGGTATGTTTGCGCCCCTTCTTCACAACGCGTTCCTGAAGCCGCTCCAACTGATCATTTGTCCCGGTTCTACGAACGTTCTGGATTTCGTCAGCTGAGATATGATCATTGCGCTCGTAATGAGGGATCTTGAAGGACTCGAGGGTGCGCTCTTCATCCCCGGTTGTTTCCCCGGGTCCACCACGAGCGGTTGGCTCGACTAGCTGCAGGTCGTTGCCTTCCCGTTCAATGTCGATGTAAGTGGTGTCCACCCCATCTTCTTCGAACAGGCCGGACCTGCCGATCTGATCAGGAACCGAAGGTTCTTCATTGATGGCAAGCGTAAGGTTGTGAACGCTAAAGCGGTCGTCATCCCAGATATCAGGCATTTAAGTCTCACATATTTTTGGAAGAAAAGGGTTGGTTGGCCGTTAGCGTGTGATCAGCCCGACCGCTTTTAGCTCAGCGAGCTTTGCGGCTACTTTGTCGGCGTCATCCACCGTCGAATGGAAGTTCAACATGACTTCCTTTACTTCGGCATCCCGACCCAAAACCACTGCTTCAACATCTTGAGACGTAGCATCAACAGCGTTTGCGAGAACCGCTTTTGCCGTTTCTGAACCATCAGCACCCGTTGCCGGGGACGGAACATACTTTTTGGAATCGGTTTGCTTTCCGACCACAGTGGCAGCCGCTACCACACCTGAGCCAGCCGCAATGGTCACAGTCTCGCGCGAGCGGTTGCCGCTTGCTTCAGAAAGTAGAAAAGACCAGTCACGCTGGCGCATTTTCGTTGACATGCAAAACTCCATAAAAAAAAGGTCGCGTATGCGACCTGCTTAAGCTTTGTTGCGGGTGACGATGGCTTAAGATGCTATCAACTCACGACGTTTTTTGTAAATAGAACCAGCACTCATCGTCGACTGTTGTGGCTTGTCAGTGTTGTCCAGACCTGCACCCGTCTGTCGCATAGTGTTGTATTCGCTCTGCGAGGGGAGGGGGAGGGGGGTGGGGGCTGGCTCGTTGTCTTCCATCAAGTCAAACTTCGCTTTGATCTGTTCAAAGTCCATGCCGTCAGTCATGAAGGATTCCGCCAGTTTTGGCTGCTTCTGAGCCTGCGGGAGTTCCATCACTTGCTTTTGCAACTTCATGTAAGCCGTGACGCCTTCTTTGGCGCCATTAGCTTTGCCTTTAGCTTCCGCATCAGCCACCATCTGAGCAATTTCTTCGTCAGTCTTTGGCATTTGTGTCTGTTCCTCTTGAGTTAGGGGAGTTGGTTCAGGCTCCTTGTCCCACTTGTTTGAGCGGGCCATGGTCACCAGCTCTTTTGGAGCCTTGGAGTACATGGTGAAATTAAACGGGGTGCAGGACATAAGGGACGCAGTGCCCGCATCGTGTGAGGTAGCAAAACCTGCCTCTACAGCTGTCTCTCCTGTCAGCCATGTTTCGGCCTTCATCACCTCACGCGCTTCCTCATTGGTTTTTCCCGAGGCTTTAGCGTAGAGCTTTGCATACTCGTCTGCCTGCATATCCAGAAGATCTGCACCGTCCTTCAGTTCTTGAGCAGTGCCCCATCGCCCGGTTGATGGTTCATGGATCATCATCCAGGCACCAGCCTTCATGACGCGCTCATCTGCGCCCATAGCGATAAGTGAAGCGGCTGAAGCTGACATTGCATCGATCTGGACTGTGACTTTTCCGTCATGAGCACGAAGTGCGTTATAGATTGCAATTGCAGTCAGCGGATCACCGCCGCCCGAGTCCATACGCACTGTCACATCCTTATCGCGCCCATGCTCAGCAAGGGCTTCAACGACCTGCATTGCAGTAAAACCCTCCTCCCAGAAGACATCACCTACTGCGCCATACATGAAGATCTGCCCGTCTCGATTGTTGATCAGCATGCAAAATTGACCCACCTGGCGGGATAATTTGCATTTAAAAATGACCCGCCTTGTTTGTTAGGAT
>CANNAV010000005.1 GCA_947502585.1 uncultured Pseudovibrio sp. | reverse complement strand
AAACCTAAAGAGAAATCCCACGATGGCTATCTCAATTTCTAAATCAGATAATTTACAGCACTATAGGGACACAATCATAGCATCAGAGTTTTCAGGTAACCTCACATCTGGAAATTTGTCTGAGGCTTGTGCTCAGAGGTGTTTTGCCATCCCATGAAGTTGGAAAGAACACATGGAAGAAGCAAATGGACCTGCGTCGCGATACGACGATTGAGGCTGTTTTGGAACAGCTGAGCGCAACTGGAGCGACCGATCCTGGGCGGGCCTATAGCCAGCTCTTCGAATCGGCGCTGCAGGTCGAACGTGTGCTGTACCTCAAGGCTGGTAACTACGAGCGCACCCCTGGCCGGCAGGGTTGTGCCAACGGCTACAGGCCCGGACGGATCGATACCCCGGCGGGGACCATTGCTCTGCAAATGCCTAGGACAGCCGGACATGAAGGCGAGCCCTTTTACCCTCAACCGCCTGAACGCGGCCAGCGCTCCTTGAGGGCGGTGATGCCGGCAGTGGCGGAGATGTACATCAGGGGCGTCTCCAAACGGCAATTTCAGAGGTCAGGTTGCGTAATCCCAGAATATTGCGATCAACCTGCACAAAGTGTTATGCCTTGCCTGAAGACTGCAAGCGACATAAGTTTTCGCTTTATTTGAAGCATGTCAAAATTTGCAGGTTCGTTAGCATGGTTATGCGCAACGCCTGTGGGTTACCTGGGATTCCTCAGTGATTGCCGCGTGTTTGTCTCGTTCTGGCCTTTTCCTGGTAGCATTCCAGTGCTAAGTCGTTTACAGCTCAGGCGTTTGAACCACTGGCTGCTGGAAAACTTAATGGCTTTAACAATGCGTAAATATCTTGGGCGCGCTGCATATTCCGCACTTGCTGTGTTGATTGGTGGGGCAGCGTTTTCATTGCCTGCCCAAGCTAGGACACCAATTAAAAACCCGGTTGCAGTGTTCAAAGGGCTGGATAAAATTACTGGCCGTATTACTACGTTTGATGTCTATATTGATGAAACGGTTCAGTTTGGTGCGCTTCAGGTGACGCCGCGTGTGTGTAACTCCCGTCCCCGGACAGAAGCCTCTCAAACCACTGCGTTTATTGAGGTTGATGAACTTACGCTCGACAGTAAAGTTCGCCGGATCTTCAGTGGCTGGATGTTTGCAAATAATCCCGGTGTGCACGCTGTTGAGCACAGTGTCTATGACATCTGGCTGATCAACTGTAAGCGGACAACTTCCGTTCCGCCGCCAGAAGGATATGCTGGACCAGCTGTTGAGCTTGTTTCCGAAGAAGATGAATTGGCTGGCAAAGATTTTGTTTCTACAGGTGAAATTCCAGTGCCGCGTCCGAAGGTTGTTGCCACGCTGCGATAAATGAAGCGGCCATCTCAGATGGGGCTGTTCTTGTTTTTTTGGGGGGGAACAGGGCGCATATCATCGATGATCTGCAGCACCAGTTTACCAGAGCTTTCCTGCGGCAGCGCATGGAAGGCTCCGACAACCATCAGGGCGTTTTCCAACAGCTTGCCATATTGCTCCTTAGGAACTTCAATCGCACCGAACTGTTCCAGATGCGCTGTCACGAACTGAGCGTCCAGCAGCCTGTAGTTTCCGTAGAGCAGCCGACCATACAGGTGCACAAGGGCAACCTTGGAGGCATCACGTTCCAGTGAGAACATACTCTCCCCAAAGAACGCTCCGCCTAACGATACGCCGTAAAGCCCTCCAACGAGCTCGTCAGTGCCGTTGTAGACTTCGATTGTGTGGCAGTATCCCATGGCAAAAAGCGTAGTGTAGAGTTTACGGATCTCTGCGTTGATCCATGTCTCTTTACGCTCCGAAGTTGTTGTTGCGCAGCGAGAGATTACTGCATTGAAATCACGGGAAGCCCTGACGACAAATTTGTCGGAGCGGACGGTTCTTGCAAGCCGTTTGGGGATGTGAAACGAATCGAGCGGCAAGATACCTCGCCGCTCGGGATCAATCCAGAAAAGATCAGGAGAGTTAGCAGTTTCAGCCATTGGAAATATGCCACATGCGTATGCTTTAAGCAGGATTTGTGGGGTAATCTTAAATTCCATGCTGGCCAGCTTTGGACCTCCCTAAATCTCCTCAGCTCTCTTCGGAGTTCTGTGTTGCAATGTGCGCGTCCAGAAACTTCTCGAGCCAATGGATATCATAGACGCCGTTGGCGATATCCTGATTATCCAGAAGCTCCGTGAAGAGCGGAACAGTTGTGTTGATGCCATCAACCACAAACTCGCTCAGGGCACGACGCAAGCGCATCATACACTCCACGCGGGTCCGCCCATGGACGATCAGCTTACCAATCAGGCTGTCATAGTGCGGAGGAATTTTGTAGCCCTGATAAACGCCGGAGTCTACGCGTACACCCAGGCCACCTGGTGGGTGGTAATAGGTGATTGTGCCCGGAGAGGGTGCAAAGGTCAGAGGGTGCTCTGCATTGATACGGCACTCAATCGCATGACCGGAGAAGCGTACTTCTTCCTGATTGATTGACAGAGTAGAGCCGCCAGCAATGCGGATCTGTTCGATCACTAGATCAATGCCGGTTACCATCTCGGTCACAGGGTGTTCCACCTGCAAACGGGTGTTCATTTCAATGAAATAGAACTCACCGTTTTCATAGAGGAATTCGATGGTGCCTGCACCGCGATACTTGAGCTTACGCATAGCGTCTGCACAAACTTGGCCTATCTCCATCCGCTGCTCTTCATTGAGCGCAGGGGATGGGCACTCTTCGAATACCTTCTGATGGCGTCGTTGCAAAGAACAGTCGCGCTCACCCAGGTGGATTGCGTTGCCCAGACCATCACCCAGAACCTGCACCTCAATGTGGCGTGGTTTGCCGAGGTATTTTTCCATATACAAAGCATCATCACCAAAGGCGGCTTTGGATTCGGAGCGTGCGGTAGAAATTGCAGTGTCCAGATCATCAGCTGTCAGGGCGACTTTCATGCCGCGGCCACCGCCGCCTGCCGCCGCTTTTACGAGGACCGGATAGCCAATTTCCTTAGCGATTGCATGGACATCGTCTTCAGGAATTATACCACCATCAGACCCTGGTACAACCGGGATGCCCAGCTCTTTTGCCGTGGTCTTTGCCTGAATCTTGTCGCCCATCACGCGGATGTGCTCTGAGGTCGGGCCGATAAAGGTGATGCCGTGTGCCTCCAGAATTTCGGCAAAGCGAGCATTTTCGGAAAGGAACCCATAACCGGGATGCACAGCGTCGGCGCCAGTGATTTCACAGGCTGCCAGAATCTGCGGAATATTGAGGTAGCTGTCGCGCGCTACCGACGGACCAATACAAACACTTTCGTCAGCAAGTCGCACATGCATTGCGTCCTCGTCGGCAGTAGAGTGGACCGCTACAGTGCGAATGCCAAGCTCTTTACATGCCCGAAGGATGCGGAGTGCGATCTCGCCGCGGTTTGCGATGAGGATCTTAGAAAACATAGAGACTGCGCCTGTTATTCAATGATGATAAGTGGTTCGCCGTATTCAACTGGCTGACCATCTTCAACCAGAATTGCAGTTACAGTGCCTGACTTTGGTGAAGGAATCTGGTTCATTGTTTTCATTGCTTCCACGATCAGAATTGTGTCGCCCTTCTTGATTGACTTACCTACTTCAGTAAAGACTGACGCGCCTGGCTCAGGTGCCAGATATGCGGTGCCAACCATTGGAGAGGTTACTGCGCCCGGGTGGTTGGCTGCATCTGCGGAAACTGCAATCTCTACAGGTGCAGCCGGTGCTGCAGCAGCAGGTGCTGCAACTGCAACTGGTGCGGCTGCGCCTGCTGTCAGCTGACGAGCGACACGAACGCGAAGATCTTTGTTTTCCACTTCGATTTCGGTCAGGTTGGTTTCGTCCAGAACATTAGCAAGCTGGCGGATCATTTCCTGATCAAACTTAGTTTCTTTCGTCATCGTTTCCATCGTCCAGTTCGAAGTGCCCTGACGAATGTCATAAGCCTTCGGTTTGGCCCCCAAAGCGACTTTGCAGCAAGGATGGCCTTTAATACTCTGTGAAAATCCAATTGCCCGGAGCAAAATATGGACTTTCTGACTGAATGAACTACGCAAGCAGTTAGTTAATAACCGCTCAGATAGCCATTAATTCTCCAGTTGCGAGATGCTGTCTTTTAAAAAGTATGCATCCGGAGTGCCTAGGCTGTGCATAAGGCAATATCATGTTTATCAGCGCAAAAAGGCACCTTACGACTTGATTTACTCGGAAGTACACAAATGGAGTTGCGTCTACGCAACCAATCTGTTCTCAAAAGCCCTGTGTAATGAGTCAGGCATACTTGACGTAATAGTAAGGTGTTGCCGGGCAAATAAACTTAACTGGCCCTCTTATATGGTCTGAGCGGACTAAGGAAAAGACCTTTGTCCGCTCAGAGTTGAGTTCTTAAGGATAAAGCATCGAAAATGCGTTGAAATGCCGGGGCAGGAGCAATCTACTCGCGTTCAGCTGCAATTTTTTCCTTCAACGTGTCGTAACCGACGGCTCCAACAATCACTTCTTCTCCCAGAATGTAGGAGGGGGTTCCGGTGAGGCCGAGTTGCTCAGCAATGGCGAATACTTCCTGGAAGGTTTCAGCTGCGCGGCTGGACTTCATTGATTTTTCCAGGTCCGCATCAGAGATTCCCAGATCCTTAGCTGCCTTCAGGCTGCTGGCGAGATTTGCACGGCCAGTCTGACCCAAAAGTGCGAGGTGGAAATCCTCGTATTTATCTGGTGCAACTTCGGCAACTGCAATTGCAACGCGTGCTGCTTCCTGTGATGCTTTGCCCAGAACCGGAAATTCTTTTAGGACAACGCGCAGGTTTTTGTCTTCGTCTACAAGGCGGACAAGATCAGAGAGCGCACGCTTACAGTAACCGCAATTGTAATCGAACAGTTCAACAAGGGTGACGTCGCCATCTGGATTGCCAAGGACAATCTGGTAGTCACTGTTGTAAATCTTGTCAGAAAGGGCGGAAATGGCGCTTTTACGAGCGCTTTCTTCTTCTGCAATGCGGCGTTTATCAAGTTCCTGAAGCGCTTCCAGCACGATTTCCGGATTTGCAACAAGATATTCCTTGATGATTGTTTCCACTTCAATACGATTCACCGATTCTGCCCGTGCGGAAAAAGTTGCTGGCAGCAGAGCGAGCGTTGCTGCACTTGTGATCGCAGCTCGGCGAATGAGTTTCTTCATGACGTCTCCTGTAACCCGGTGCGGGTGTTTGATCTGTATCAGTGTGATCTGTTAGCGGCGTTTGAGCTTAGGCGTTCTGACTGACAGTATATCGTCAGCTTGTTGCCAGGCGGGGGAGCCGACTTTCAATTTTCTTTGAGCGCGTTTTGCATAACGTTGTGCGCTGCGAACATCACCACGGGTCATATGACTTTGAGCGGTTGCCAGATCCGCACCAGCGATATCACCCAAGCGGGCATTTGCGATCGCGAGTTGAGCATAACCGTTCATGGAATATTTGTCTTTTTGCAGAGCTTTGGTCAGAATGCTCTTTGCTTCTTTCAGGAATCGCTTGTCATCGGACGCGACCATTGCAAAGCCCAGCCAGATTTCGAAATGCGGATTGCCGGGATAAAGCGCCAGTGCCTTACGAAATGGCGCAATTGCGGCTTTTGGCTTGCCGCCTTCCAGCAAGCCCTGTCCTTTGATCTCATAAAAGTACGGATATTCCGGCGCTTTTGAGATCAATGCATCAATTTTTCTGACAGCTTTTGACGCTTTGTCGGACCGCATGCTCGCAATTGCGCGGGCATATTGCGCGGGCAGACTTTTGTCTCGCTCCGGATAGGCACGGTAAACTGAGTTTCTGTGACTTGTGAATGCAAGCAGTTTGGCCTTTACCATGTCATGCTTCTGTTGAAGGCGCTCGGGGTCCTTCTTATTAAAGTATCTGGACTTTTGTGCCTTGTTCTGAAGCGCGGTAAAACGGGCACGAGGCATGGGGTGGCTGAGCGCGTATGGGTCTACATACTGTGCTGAGAACAAGGCCTGATCCGCCATGCGTTCAAATGTTGTGAGCATTCCTTTGGAAGAAACGCCAACGCGATCAAGGTAGCGCAAGGCGGCTTGGTCAGCCGATGATTCTTCAGACCTGCGATAGGACAGGAAATTGCGTTGTGCGAGCGAACCGCCGCCTGAGATTGCCGCTGCACCGCCGCGTGCTATGGAACTGTTGCCCGTGGTTGCACCTGCTGCCATAGCGCCTGCGCCCAGGATCATGCCGATAACTGACATGATCTGCGCATTTGAGGCTGCCTGGCGCATGCGAACCAGATGGTTACCGGCGATGTGCCCGGTTTCGTGCGCGATTACGCCAATGACTTCGCCTGGCGTTTTGGCATCCAGGATGACGCCGAGGTTGATAAACATCCTGCGGCTGTCTGGTACGAAGGCGTTAAAGCTCTTATCGTTGACCAATATGATCTCAACCTGATTGGCAGGAAGCCCTGCTGCCCGGAAGATCGGTTTGGCGTATTCGCGCAGCAGATCTTCAGTTTCTGCATCGCGAACGAGGGGAAGCCCCTTCTTTTGTTGAGCTTGAGTTGTGGTGATTGCCACATTAGGTACAACCAGAGAAAGGGCGGTTGCTGTTATAAGAAAATTGCGCGCAAACTTTGTTGCCTGTGATTTGATTGGATCAATCACTTGTTTCAATGCACAGTTCTTTAATTGCACGTCAAGTCCCCTTGAATGGCTTGGCAGGCGCAGAGCGGTTCGCACATAAAGTACTACATATACTTTCAAATAAGACTTAACCACCCAAGATAGGCAGTTATTAGGCAAAATTTCTAGGTATACCGAAAAATTAATGCACGGGCTTCGAGAAGAAGAAATAAGAGGGAATACATTTGTCAGTATTAGTGGGATCAAAACGTAGTGAAGTCCTGCCTTTTCAGGCTATGGAAGTGCTGAATGCTGCCAATCGCCTTGAGCAAAGCGGAGAACACGTGCTGCACATGGAGGTTGGGCAGCCGGGAGCACCTGTTCCTGACCCGGTTTTGAGGGTTGCACATGACCATTTGACTTCTGGCAGATTGGGCTACACGGAAGCCCGGGGCATTCCATTGCTCAAGAGGAGCATTGCCCGTTACTATAAGCAAACTTTTGGATTAATGGTTCCCGAATCTCGTATTTTTGCAACCACGGGTTCCTCTGCCGGGTTCAACCTTGCATTTCTTGCCGGGTTTGACCGAGGGGACCGCATTGGCATTACATCTCCCGGCTATCCGGCGTACCGCAATATCATTGAGGTGTTGGGGCTGGAGTGTGTGGAGATTGAAGTTGGGCCTGAAACGCGCTGGTCGCTCACCCCTGAGACACTTGAGGCAGTGCATAAGGAAAAGCCATTGAAGGGTGTGCTTGTGGCCAGTCCGGCAAACCCGACTGGCACCATGATGTCTCCTGAGGCTCTCAATGCACTGGTTGATGCTTGTGAGGTGATGGGTCTGTGGTTCATCTCCGATGAGATTTATCATGGGCTTGCCTATGATATGGAGGAGGAGACGGCGCTTCGTTTCACGGACAAGGCGATCATTGTCAATAGCTTTTCCAAATACTATTGCATGACTGGGTGGCGTATTGGCTGGATGGTGCTGCCCGAAGTGCTTGTACGTCCGATTGAGCGGATTGCACAAAGCCTTTACATTTCTCCCCCGGAGCTGGCGCAGGTGACTGGGGCAGCAGCTTTTGATGCAACGGATGACTATGAGAAAATCAAAGCTGGATATGAGGCAAACAGACTGATGCTGCTTGATCATCTACCGCAACTTGGTTTTGATGTGCTGCCGGTTGATGGTGCGTTTTATGTATACGCGGGTGTCTCAAAGCTGACCAATGACTCCATGGAGTTCTGCCAGAAATTGTTGGCAGAGACACATATTGCAGCGACACCCGGTATAGATTTTGATCTGACGCGTGGGCATCAATACATGCGCTTTTCCTTTGCAGGGAAGGAGCCCGATATCAAGCTTGCTGTAGAGCGGTTGGAAAACTGGCTTAAGTAACAGGCAATAAAAAAGCCCGCTCAGTTTGAGCGGGCTTTTTCTTATAATCTCAGTTCGCCTTAGAGCACGGTGCGTTCATTTGCTTTCACGCATCGCGTTCTAAAAGAAAGAACGGCGCTGCCACCAGCCTGTGCGGCGCGGCGAGTCATCCTCTCCCTCAACAGCAACGGTCTCTCCTTCGACAATCTTATGCGACGTCACAACCGGTTTGGTCGGTGCTTTTGGTTTATCTGGTGCGTCTACTTCGACTTCTTTAGGTGTCTCGGTAGCCGGACTTTCTTCCCTGGCCTCAACCTTTACGTCTTCAGCAGGCTGCTCAGCAACTGACTTTACAAGCTCGCTGTCAGGCTCTGCTTGTGTCGCGACTTCTGCCGATGCGTCCTTTACCGAGAGGGCTGGAGCTTCTTCTGTCTCAGGAACCGGTGTATCGGTTGCTTCTGTTGAAGCTTCATTTTCGGCGGTGACCTCCGGTGCAGGCTTCACTTTGCGGCGACGGCGAGGCTTGCGGGTCACTTTTTTCGGCTCGTCCTGAGCGGTAGCATGTGCGACAGGCTCAGCGGGAGTAGCTGTGTCTTCTGAAGTTGCAGTTTCATCAGCGGTCTCAGATTTTGCCTCTGCAATGATCTCTTCAACGCTGCCTGTTGCGCCTTCAACAGAAACTTCTGTTTCTTCGAAGCCTTCACTGTTCTCCCCGTTTTCATCAGATGCACTTCTGCGACGAGAGCGACGACCTCCACGGCGACCTCGGCGACGCTTGCGGCGGCGATCTTCTTCATCGTCGGTCAGCTCGGAAAGATCTGCATCAGCTGACTTTTCTTCAGAGGATGCGTCCTCATCAGAAGCAGGCTCTTCAGGGCTGGCAGGTGTTTCCAGCTGTTCGGCTTCGTCTTTCTCATTACCAGTACGGCGACGGCGACGACGGCGACGGCGACGGCGATCATTGCTGTCCTCATCGGCTGTTTCCTGGCTTTCTTCCTCAGGAGCATCTTCAACGATTTCTTCCTCCTCAAAGGGGAAGATAGTGTCCGGCTGAACTGTGGCTGGCAGAGGCTGCGTACGCTCACTTGGTGTTGCCAGTTCACCGCGTTCCAGAGTGAAGTGCTGTTCAGTGACTGTATCGTCACCGAGAACGGAAATTTCCAGACCGAAGCGGCGCTCCAGCTCCATCAGGTGATGACGCTTCTGGTTGAGGATGTACATCGCTACTTCATTTGGCGTCCTCAGGCTCAAGTCGTGAGCGGAACCACGCAACAGCTGATCTTCCAGGGAGCGGAGGATATGCAGTGCAACAGATTCTACTGAACGCACAATGCCTGAACCATGACAATGTGGACAAACAACTGATGAGCTTTCGAGTACGCCGGTGCGGATGCGCTGACGTGACATTTCCAGCAAGCCGAAATGTGAGATCCGACCTACCTGTATGCGGGCACGGTCAGACTTCAGGCATTCTTTCAGGCGACGCTCGACAGCGCGGTTGTTGCGGTTTTCTTCCATATCAATGAAGTCGATGACCACAAGACCGGCGAGATCCCGAAGGCGAAGCTGGCGGGCAATCTCTTCTGCTGCCTCAAGGTTGGTAGCCTGGGCAGTGTCTTCAATGTTTTGTTCGCGGGTTGCTTTCCCGGAGTTCACATCAATTGCAACCAGAGCTTCTGTCTGGTTGATTACAATGTAGCCGCCTGACTTTAACGTCACCTGTGGTGAGAACATTGCGTCGAGCTGTGCCTCTACGCCGAAACGGGTAAAGATCGGGGTCGCATCGCAATATGGCTGAACATTTTTGGAATGGCTTGGCATCAGCATACGCATGAAGTCTTTCGCTTCACGATAGCCTTCTTCGCCAGAAACCATCACCTGATCAATGTCTTTGTTGTAAAGGTCGCGAATGGAGCGTTTGATCAGGCTGCCTTCCTCGTAAACAAGGGTAGGGGCTGCTGAATCAAGTGTCAGTTCGCGAACATTCTCCCAAAGTCGCAAGAGGTATTCGAAGTCTCGCTTGATTTCTGCTTTGGTTCTGCTCGCACCTGCCGTGCGCAAGATAACGCCCATACCGTTCGGCACATCCAGGTCACCGGCAACCTGCTTCAGGCGCTTGCGGTCTGTTGGCTTTGTGATTTTGCGGGAGATCCCACCGCCACGGTCGGTGTTTGGCATGAGAACAGAGTAACGGCCGGCAAGGGACAGATATGTTGTCAGAGCTGCGCCTTTATTTCCGCGCTCTTCCTTCACGACCTGGACCAACAGCAGTTGACGGCGTTTGATTACTTCCTGAATCTTATAATTGTCACGCAAACGACGAGGGCGTTCCCTCACTTCTTCAAGCGCTTCGTCTTCACTATCATCTTGCTCTTCAGCTTCAGATGTATCGTCAGACGCTACTTCCGGCGCAGCCTCGTCTTCTTCAGAAACCTCAGGCTCAGTTGCAGGCTCTCCCGCAGATGGCTTGGCTGCCTTTGTTTCGTCTTCTTCTGCGGCCTCCGCCTCGATATCCTCAATGCTGTCATCGTGGAAAGGCGCATCCATGCTGGCAAGAGCTTCTGCCTCGTGCTCAGCTTCAAGGGCACTGGTTTCAGCCTCAATCAGCTCCGCAACAACCTCTTCAGATGCTTCAGCGGCTTTGGCTGCTGCAGCTTTCTGAATCTCGGCGTCGCGCTTTGCCTCTTCTTTTTCTCTGCGCGCACGCTCACGCTGGTTTGCAGCTGCTTCGGCTGCAAGCTGAGCCTCAAGGGCTTCCCGATCTTCCTTCGGGAGTTGATAATAATCCGGGTGGATTTCGCTGAAGGCAAGGAACCCGTGTCTGTTGCCGCCATACTCAACGAAAGCTGCCTGAAGTGATGGCTCTACTCGTGTGACTTTCGCAAGGTAGATATTCCCGCGAAGCTGCTTTCTATTTGCTGCCTCGAAGTCAAATTCCTCAACCCGATTCCCGCGCACGACCGTAACCCGGGTCTCCTCCGGGTGGGTCGCGTCTATCAGCATCTTGTTTGCCATGAAGTGAGTTCCTTAGGACCAAAGACTGAAGACGGCGCGATTGGCGCTGAGATTTGTACATCATCAGATTGGTCAACTTGTTATGTAAGTTGTTAGTAGAAAAGGAGAGACGGCGACGCGCATGATCACGGCGATGCGGGACCGACTGACACGTCGGCGCACTGCTTCTTACGTCATGTTCATTTGTATTTGCGCGTAGCTTTGACAAACCGTTCGCCCTTAATTGTTCTCTTTTGGCCGCCCATAAGGCGATATGCCTGAAATGGAAGCGCTTCTTCAGGCTTCCAACTTATAAACATCTGTTCCTGCGCCCAGCTGCCGCATTTCTCCGAAAATACGGGGATAAAGCACATATCCAAAGCAACAGAAAATCTGTTTACAACCCGCCATGACCGGAAATGTCACGGCAAAACTTTGTCCTAGCTCGCGAGCAGACTGCTCTTCCAGTTGGTTTATACTGCATCCTCATCAACAAACCGGAAACGGCATAAATGGCTCATATCGGCTTTTTGAAACATTTCGATCAGTTTGCAAACTGCGAAAATCTCAGGATACCAGCTTCAAAAAATATAGCTCACAACTTTACGGAACAGTTCCAAATCGAAGTCCTAGTAAACCTTTTACGATTCCTCGAGACGCTTGGCAAGCTTGGGAAAATCGATCTGGAGATGTCTTGTTACGAAAGCTGCAGTTGTTAATCAATGCCTAATGACAGGTTTGGCGGGGTGACTTTCGCTTAATCGTGTTTTAATCGTTCAATTTGATTTAAACTAAATTACCAGTATTTCTGTAGGGGAGTGATAAAGGTGAGCCGCATCAGTTATGCATTTAAGTTCTGTGCTCTCAGCTTTTATTGTGTGGCGTTTTCTCTCATTGGAGCTGCTGCCCTGAGTAATGCTGCGTCAGCGAAAAATCCGGTATCTGTTGTTTCTGATGCGCGCGTTGCCGGAGATCCGGGGCGGACGCGCTTCATACTGGATATGGATGGTGACGTCGGATATAACTTGTCATTCCTGTCTCACCCTTATCGGCTAGTGATTGACTTGCCGTCTGTTACCTTTGAGTTTCCCCAGGACTTTGTGCCAAAAGGGCGTGGATTAGTAAGGTCCTGGCGGTATGGGGCTATCTCTGCAGGGCGCTCCAGGGTTGTGCTGGATCTCAATTCTCCTGTTGCTCTGGATAAAGCCTTTTTGCTGCCCGGCATACAGGATCAGCCGACACGACTGGTTATTGATCTGACCGAAACTTCTCCTGACGAGTTTCAAGCAGCGGTTGATCAGGCAATTTCACATGCGCAGCCCGTTGGGCCAACGGCGTCTGTCCCGAAGCAAAGCATTCATGAGCGAGCTGCCGAGCCTGAAAAAGACCTGCCTGTGATCGTTATCGATCCGGGGCATGGCGGTGTTGATTCCGGTGCAGTTGGCAGCAATGGCACGCTTGAGAAAGCGATCGTTTTGAATTTTGGTAAGTTTTTGAAACAGAAACTGGATAAACTTGGCAACTATCAGGTCTATCTAACCCGTGAAAATGATAAGTTCATCTCATTGGGAAACCGGACAAGGCTGGCTCGTAGGAAAGGGGCTGATCTGTTCATCTCCATTCATGCGGATTCGATCACAAATGGGGCAGAGACGACGCGCGGGGCTTCAATCTACACGCTTTCAGAAAGGGCATCGGACCGACTGGCAGCTGCTCTGGCGCGCCGTGAAAACTATTCTGATGTGATTGGTGGAGCCGATTTTTCTGATGAACCTGAAGAGGTTACAGATATTTTGGTGGAGCTCACCCGTCGGGAAACTAAGAATTTCTCGATCCATTTTGCACGATTGGTTGTTGAAGAACTTAAAAGCGCCACAACAGTAATTAAAAATCCTCTTCGTTCTGCGGGGTTTCAAGTGCTGAAAAGTCACGATATTCCCTCCGTTTTGATTGAACTTGGATTTCTTTCCAATAATCTGGATGAGAAAATGTTAGGTTCAGATGAGTGGCGGGAACGTGTGTCGGATGCGATTGTTCAAGCAACAAACGGATTCTTTCGGGCTAAAATTACGCAGCAATAATCGGCGTGTTATTGTTTTTTGGGTGCGCATAAATCGCTGCTACAGTGGGAAAAAGACCATGTTTCTGCCTCAGCTTTGCCATAATGAAAAGTGATTGGGTGCCAAACTGTAACAGTGAAGTCTGGATTCGGTTCTGCTGCGTTCATTCAGGACGAGACCTCTTGACCTATAACGGGAAATGCATCAGGACGGCGTTTGAAACTTGCTCTGGTATGCTGGCTTCATGACACGAACATTCTTAGCGGGAAAGCAAACGAGCCCGAATATGAGATTATTTTTAAAGTTCATTGGATATCTCTTTGGGATTTCAGTTGTTCTAGGGCTGGTTGCAGCTGCCGGATTGTGGGTTTATCTCAATTACATAACCAAGGATCTGCCGGATTACACAACGCTGAAGGATTATGAGCCTCCAGTCATGTCACGTGTGCATGCTGCTGATGGTCATCTCATGTATGAATTCGCGCGTGAACGGCGTTTGTTTATTCCGATTCAAGCTATTCCTGACCGTGTGAAGCAAGCCTTCTTGTCTGCTGAAGATAAAAACTTCTATAAACACATCGGGATTGCCCCGTCGGGCATTGTCCGTGCGGCCATCACCAATGTTCTTAACGTTGGGTCTGGGCGCCGCCTTGTCGGGGCGTCCACGATTACGCAGCAGGTTGCAAAGAACTTTCTTCTGAGCGGTGAGCAGAAGTATGAGCGTAAGATCAAGGAAGCGCTTCTTGCTCTGCGTATCGAGCAGGCGTTTACGAAAGATGAGATCCTTGAGCTCTACCTGAATGAGATTTACCTCGGTGTCGGTGCTTATGGTGTTGGCGCTGCTTCTCTGATCCTTTTTGATAAATCCGTTCACGAACTTGATCTTGAGGAAATTGCCTATCTCGCAGCTGTTCCTAAAGGTCCGTCCAACTATCACCCATACCGTTACCCGGACCGTGCGATTGAACGCCGGAACTGGGTTATCGACCGTATGGTTGAGAATGGTTATGTGACTGTTCAGGAAGGTATTGAAGCCAAGGCCAGGCCACTCGACGTTAAACTGCGCCCAACCGGCAACTTTGTTAAAGGATCTGACTATTTCTCTGAGGCTGTTCGACGGCAACTGGCGGCTCAGTACGGTGAAGATAAGCTTTATGAAGACGGTCTGTCCGTTCGTACGTCTCTTAATCCTGAAATGCAGTTGAAGGCGCGTAAGGCGCTTCGCAATGGTCTGGTTGACTTTGACCGTAAACGTGGCAAATGGCGCGGTCCGATAGGCACGATTGAAATCACTTCCAGCGACTGGGGCGCGGCTCTTGCCAAAGTTAAGACGCTGAACGATGTCCCTGAGTGGACGAGTGCGGTGGTTCTTTCCGTGAGCAATAAGAAGGCTGTTGTGGGTCTTCGTCCAAAGCGTATGGCGAACCGGAAGTTTTCTACTGAGCGTATCCGTGCTGATCTTTCCCTGAGCGATATGAAGTGGGCTCGCGTCAACGGTCGTGCGCCTCGCAATGTTCAGGAGGTGCTTAAACCGGGAGATGTGATTTACGTAGAGCGTAAGGCAAATGGTAAATATGTTCTTCGTCAGGTGCCGGAGGTTTCTGGTGCTCTTGTGGCAATGGACCCCAAGACAGGCCGTGTTCTGGCGTTGGTTGGTGGTTTTAGTTATGACAAGAGCCAGTTTAACCGTGCAACACAGGCATGGCGCCAGCCGGGGTCTGTTTTTAAGCCGTTCGTTTATGCCGCGGCATTAGATAATGGTTATACTCCGTCTTCTGTGGTGCTGGATGCACCTGTTGAGATTGAGCAAGGGCCGGGTCAGGCTCCGTGGAAGCCGCAAAACTACGGTGGAAAGTTTTATGGGCCGTCCACTTTGCGTACAGGTATTGAGCTGTCCCGTAACGTGATGACCGTTCGTCTAGCTCAGGATATGGGCATGGATCTGGTTGCTGAATATGCACGTAGTTTTGGCATTGATGATAATATGATGCCTGTGCTCTCAATGGCTCTTGGTGCAGGTGAAACCACTGTAATGCGCATGACTGCGGCCTATTCTATGCTGGCCAATGGCGGGCGCCGTGTGCAGCCCACACTGATTGACCGTATCCAGAACCGATATGGTGAGACCATCTATCAGAATGATCAGCTTGTTTGCGCCAACTGCTCTGGAGAGTATTGGAGCAATCAGGGAGAACCTGAACTTATTGATACACGTGAGCAGGTGCTTGACCCGATGACTGCCTATCAGGTCACTTCTATGATGGAAGGTGTGGTGCAGCGAGGTACGGCGACCAGTGTCAAAGCTGTTGGTCGTCCCGTTGCCGGTAAAACCGGTACCACCAATGATGAGCGTGATGGTTGGTTTGTTGGCTTTACGCCAGAACTGACCGTAGGTGTATTCGTTGGATATGATACACCGCGTAAAATGGGCCGGGGCGCGACTGGTGGTCAGGTTGCTGCGCCAATCTTCACGTCCTTCATGAAAGATGCTCTGAAGGATACGCCTCCATTGGAGTTCCGTGTTCCAAACGGATTGCGTCTGATTTCAATCAACCGTCGTACTGGTCTGCGGGCTAGTGCCGGGACTCCGGGTACTATTCTGGAAGCCTTCAAGCCAGGTACATCCCCACCGGACAGTTATTCTGTCATTGGCTTCCAGGATGAAATTGGTATCCGACAGGATCTTTCGCCAGAAGCCGGACGAGCCGTTATGTCTGGTACAGGTGGACTTTATTAAATATTTTTATGGGCGGGTCTTGCTAACTCCATAATCAGCCCACAGTTTCTGCGGTCTGGCTAATTGCGGAAATCGTTTTCTGCAATTATGTTCGCACCTGACGCAGTGGTATTGACTGCAAGACTGTTTTCAAAAAAGTGAGGTATCCGATGCGCGCCGAAATGGAGGCCATCGTCGACGAAATCAAGCAGGCAATAAGCCTGCTGAGGAGGCATCTTTGACTGGGACACTGCACTTGTCCGTCTAGATGAACTGAATGCGCTTTCTGAAGAACCAGACCTTTGGAATGACCCGACGAATGCACAAAAACTGATGCGTGAGCGTCAGCAGCTGGATGACAGCATTGGTGGTGTTCGCAAGCTTGAGCAGGATCTCGCTGACAATCAGGAACTGATTGACATGGGTGAGATGGAGGATGATAAGTCCGTCGTTGACGAGGCTGAAGCTGCTTTAAAAGCTATGCTGGAACAGGTCAATAAGCTGCAGTTGCAGTCATTGCTTTCTGGTGAAGCGGACGGAAATGATACGTATATCGAGATCAATTCGGGTGCGGGTGGTACTGAAAGTCAGGACTGGGCCAGCATGCTGCTGCGCATGTATCGCCGTTGGGGTGAACAGCACGGCTACAAGGTCGAGTTGATGGAGTACAATGACGGCGAAGAAGCGGGCATCAAGTCAGCAACTTTACTTGTTAAAGGTGAGAATGCCTACGGCTGGATGAAGACCGAAGCAGGTGTACACCGTCTGGTTCGAATTTCGCCATATGACTCCAATGCGCGCCGTCATACGTCCTTTGCATCTGTCTGGGTTTATCCCGTTATCGATGACAGCATCAATATCGAAATCAACGAAAGCGATTGCCGTATTGATACCTATCGCGCTTCTGGGGCTGGGGGCCAGCACGTGAACACGACTGACTCTGCTGTTCGTATTACGCACAATCCGACAGGTATTGTGGTTCAGTGCCAGAGTGAGCGTTCACAACATAAAAACCGCGCGACTGCGTGGGATATGCTTCGCGCGCGTCTCTATGAAGCTGAGTTACAGCGCCGTGAAGAACAAGCGAGCAAGGATGCGGCCTCCAAGACCGATATCGGTTGGGGCCATCAGATCCGTTCTTATGTTCTGCAGCCGTATCAGCTTGTAAAAGATCTGCGTACCGGCGTTGAAAGCACAGCGCCTTCTGATGTTCTGGATGGCGACCTGGATAAGTTCATGGAAGCGACGCTGGCGCACCGTGCATTCGGAAATGCGCCCGCTGCGATTGAAGATCTGGACTAAGTCTTGAATCTATTGAAATGAATGGAAAAAGCCCTGGAACTGAGTTCCTGGGCTTTTTGTTTTGCAAAGTATCTTAGGGCAGATTGAGCGCGATTTTGGTTGGTTTTTCAGGATTGAAAATTGCTGCCAGGCGATCACCCGTTCGGATGAAACGCATTGGGTTGACTGGTTTGCCGTTGAGGCGCACCTCGTAATGCAGATGCGGGCCAGTTGAGCGGCCTGTATTGCCAACGGTTCCGATGATATCGCCGATGCTGATGCGTTGGCCTTCGCTGACGAGGAGCCTGTGCATGTGGGCGTAGCGGGTGACGAGGCCGTCGTCGTGCATGATTTCCACAGATAGACCGTAGCCACGGTTGTATCTGGAAAGTGACACGATGCCGGTGCCGGTAGCTTTGACGGCGGTTCCGCGAGGGGCTTTAAAATCAAGACCGGTGTGGATTGCGGGTTTGCCGAGGAACGGATCAGTTCGGGCTCCGTACGGACTGGAGATGTTGAAGCTGGATAGCGGACGGGCAAACGGCAGAGCATTCACTTTCGTGCTTAATTCAATACGTTGTTCAATAACCCAGCGCGCAGTAATCATACTGCTGTCGAAATCAGCGGAGCCGATGTCCTGATAGATACCGCCGGCAGATGAACTCTGGGTGACCAAGGCAGGTGGCGTAACCCCGGCTTTCCTGATCAGAGTGTTTGCGCGTTTAATGTCGTCCAAAGCTGCTTGCGTGTACGCAGTGAGTAAGAGTTCGCTTTGTGCCTGCTTCGCGTAAAAGTCTTTGTGAGGAGCTGGGGGCTGTAAAATGTTGGACTGCTCGCCGCCTGAAAGTGTTTTCAGAATATCGAGCGGAGCACCGCTTTTCTGTGATGCAAAGGATAGTTGGTTAGAATGTGATGTGTAGGCTTCTCTTTGCAGCGGTTTGCGCTTTGGAGAGGGGGGGCTGGAAGAGAGGACAAGATTTGATTGCTCTGCCAGTGTTACCAGCGCTTCGATTTCCTGAAACTGCCTTAAAAGCTGTACTTGCTGTTTGCGGGCTGGGGCTTTGAGACCAGATGCGCCCTCGTCCAGCCGTCTGCGCATCTCGCCGAGCTGAAATTTGAGGTCCCGAATTTCGCTTTCATAGTTTTCACGGAGCGAGAATTCTCTGGATAATGTTGAATTAAGTCGCATCTCGCTGAGAGACTGTTGAAAGCTACTTGCCAATACTGCGGAGATGATCGCCGTCGCTGCAAGAGCGGAAATCCAATAGGCCATCGGAGGAACTGCATGCAGCTCGGATGTGACACGCGAAAGCCACATTGGGGCATCCAATTTCAATTGCTTGTAATTGTTAGAAAACTCACTGCATCGGTAAAGTTTCATTGGATGACCACTTGCTCAGCTTGCCCACTGGAAATGATTTGTTAAATTCAATTAAAGTTAACAAAGTCTAAGCGCAGTGTATCATTGGGTCAATTTGATGAGTGGGCGATAAAAGCCCGGAGTGAGGCCTGCTTCAGATCTTGCCCTGTCATTAAACGGGGGCTTCAGTGGTCCTTTAAAGTGTTGTTTCACGAGCTGATGAAAACGAGGTTCAGGGCGGACACGGTGCCTGTCACACATGAAGCGGAACCATTTTGCACCAAAAGCAACATGTCCTTTTTCATCATGGTAGATTACATGCAATACGCTGGCGGTCTCTTCGTCCCCGGTGGCGTTGGCTTTCTCAATCATGGATGGAGTGATGTCGAGGCCTCTGGCTTCAAGCACAAGCGGAATAATCGCCAGACGTGCAATCAGATCCTTGCCGGTTGATTGGGCCGCCTGCCACAGACCGTCATGTGCCGGCAATTCACCATAGACGTGTCCAAGCTTTGCAAGGCGATCCTGAATGATTGTGAAGTGTTTTGCCTCTTCCAGGCCAACCTGGACAAAATCGTCATAGTAGGAGCGTGGCACTGACACGTGGGTGAAGCGACCGATCAAGTCCCAGGTGAGATCAATGGCATTGAGTTCGATGTGTGCCAGAGAATGAAGCAGGGCGAGCTTACCGTTTCTTCCCCCAACAGCACGCCTGGGCATATCCCGTGGTGGAAGAAGCTCAGGTTTTGCCGGGCGCCCCGGACGATCTGGCATGGGCTTTTCGCCTGTGCCGCGGGAAATGGACAAGGCACCTTTGAACCATTGATTTGCTACGTAGTATGCAAGTGCAACTTTCAGATCCAAATCCGGTGTTCCGAGGATCTGCCGGGCGCCGTCTTTGAGGGACTTAACGCTGGTGTGTTCTGGGAGGGACAGATGCGCTTGCCCTGCAAACGCATCTGTATCATTTTTACCCGGAAGTTTCGGCATTTTTACTGGCTCAGACCTTGTAATTCTTCCAGTACCTTCTCAACGTGGCCGGGAACGCGGACCTTACGCCAAATTCTGGCAATCTTGCCTTCTTTATCAACGAGAAAAGTGGAGCGTTCAACGCCCATGTACTTCTTTCCGTACATGTTTTTCTCTACCCAGACGCCGTAGGCCTCACAAACTTTTCTCTCGATATCTGCCCCAAGTGTGACGGTTAGTCCGTGTTTCGCCTTAAACTTGTCATGCTTTAGTGGTGTATCGGGCGAAATGCCGATGATAAAAGCATCGTGTTTTTCAAACTCAGCCGCTTTTTCGGTAAAGGCGATTGCTTCTTTTGTACAGCCTGATGTGTCATCTTTTGGATAAAAATAGACGACGACCGACTGGCCAGTTTGTTCTGACAGGGTGAACTGTCCTTGCGAATCTGTGGCTAAGGTAAAATCCGGTGCCAGCAAGCCTTCCTGCGGTAAGGATGGTGTAGCATCTTTCGTATCAGGCATTCTTATTTGCTCCTGGGGTGCCATCTGGTCTTTAGGGACGCCGTTTTTTGTGTATGGTGTAGGCAAGCTTATTATCTTGCAGAGCGCCTGTGATCACGCGATGTTATCGCAGGTTACGATTCGATCAAAATCGAACGTATTACTTGAACAGGGAATAAGATTCTGGCTGTTGATGTTGGGAATACAGCAGAACATGAGAGCTTTCCTGCTACGCGTCGTTTTAAGCGGCGTGTAATATGGGGTGTTGTTTGTGTTTTTCTGGCGTTTGGTTTTGGCGGTTATCAGTTGATGAGTGGCCCTATTCCTGTGCCGTATCTGGTAGATTGGGCAATCAGGAAGTTTGAGAGCAAAGCGCTGAACGTCACCATTGGCAGTGCGCAGTTTGACCTGTTTGGTAAAAACGGCAGCCGTATTCTCCTGGAGGATTCCCTTATTCGTGTTAATGGTCGCACCGCTGCGACTGTGTTGCTGCCACGAGCCGAAATTGGGATCAACCTTTCAGGGCTTTTGGTCGGTGATCTGGAAATCACCAGTGTCGCGTTGGAAAGGCCTTCTGCGACCATAAAACTGGCGAGTGGATCAGAACCTTTGCCAAGGGTGCAAAACCGTGTGGTGGCAATCGATAAGTTTAGTGTGATTGCAGTTGAGGAGCTCAAGCGCTGGCATCTTGAGAAAGTAGCTGTTGAATATGGGCGACTGCTGATCAATGCGCAGGGTGAAGAGTTTGTTGCTGATGGTATCGATGCAAATGCTGTGCTGCTGGATGACCTTTCCTTTGCGGTGAACGCAAAGATCGCGGGTCGTGAAGGCGACTGGTCCTGGGATCTGAAGCGCACTGTTACGCCAGAGACTGGCGTGAGAAATATTTCCGTTAGTCTGCGTGATGCCTCTTTGCGAGATTTACTGCCAACACACAGCTTTGCGAGTGATGACAAACTGGCGAACACGCGTTTGTTTGCTGAAGCGAATGCCGAACTCTGGGCGACGGGTGAATTTGTCAGCGCGAATATGAATGTTCGCAGTTCTCCAATTTTCATCCGTACGGCTCCTGACAACTCTGTTACAGTTGACGAAGCGTATCTGGATCTCAGTTTGCAACGCGATAATCCTGATATCCTTATCGGACGGTCTTATCTGCGCCGTAAAAACACACGCGTTGTTTTTGGTGGTGTTGTGCAGCCACCTGTAACAGAAGGTGCCGAGTGGAATTATTCGCTTGGTTCCCGAGAGATAGTAGTGGCGCCTGCTGATGTGAATTCGCCGCCACTCCTGTTTCCAGATGCTTATGCATCAGGTACGTTTGACCCGGCTAACTCCCTGATATCTATTGAGCGAGCACGTGCTGTCGGGTTTGAGGCCGACATCAGTGTTGCAGGATCGTTCTACTACGGGAAACCGGGGCCATCCCTTGCGCTGTCTGCTTATAGCCCAAGCCTGAGCTTTGGAGAGGTGTTGCAGGTTTGGCCAACGGTCACAGCACCGAAAACCCGTAATTGGTTGATTGAGCACCTCGGGCCTGGCCGGGTTGATAACATTGCCATGGATCTGGCAGTTGGGCCAGAAGCTTTTGATGGAGACAGGAATACGCCCGCATGGCAGGGAGATGGCCTTACAGCATCATTTGACGTGATTGATGGCTCGGTCAAAGCACTCAGAGCGCTTCCTGTGGTGCGAGACCTGACCGGGTCTGGCAAAATCGAAAATGAAGACTTCACGATTTCCGGCAGGAATGGTCATTTCCGTATGCAGGACGGCAACATCGTGAAGGTTCCTGAAGTCCGGTTCGCGGTCAGGAAGATTGCAGATCCCGGTGTCAAGCCTGCTGAATTGTCTGTGCAGCTGACCGGACGCGCAGATGATCTGGGCGTGCTGGCTGACGCTGAGCCTATAAATGCGCTGGAGAGCTTGAGTGTCGTCCCAGCGGACCTTTCCGGTACGGGGGAGGTCCGCGTGGAAGCTTCTTTCCCGCTTGTCAGGAATCTCAAGGTTAAGGATGTTGAGTGGCGGGCTGATCTGGATCTGAAAGATTTCACGAGTAAAGCGAAAATCTCAGGTCAAACCATTGAAAATGCAGACCTGACCGTTCACTCGGATACGAAGCAGACTTTGATTACGGGCAAGGGGAAGCTTAATGGCTTTCCCTCTGAGATTGATTTGAGCACAAGCCGCGGTGGCAGCGGGGCTGAAGACCGTCAGGACGTCACGTTCGTTGCCGATGCCAGGGATCTGAAAGATTACGGTGTTGATCTTCATGACTATGTCAATGGCTCTGTGAAAGTCAGCTATGCAGATAGTGGCGGTGCGCAGGTATTTGAGCTGGATCTTTCAAAGGCAGCGATTAACGTTCGCGAGGTTGGCTGGAGCAAGGTTTCCGGTGTTCGTGCAACTGCACGGTTCCGGGTGACCCGCAATGGAAATGACATGACGCTCCATAACTTCTCGTTCCTGTCTGAGGGGGTTGAAGTTCGCGGCAATCTGAAGATTGATGGTAATGGAAAGCTTGAGCTTGCTGATTTCTCAGCGTTTAATCTGCGGCCCAATGATAAGGCCAAGATGACCATTCGGCCCCGTGGTGGTGGCGGGTTCCTGGTTGTTATGAATGCGGATCGCTTTGACGGCCGTGCGCTGCTGCACACAATTGCCGCAGATGAAGCGCCTGCTTCGGCACAGCGCAAGGGGGATGTGATCGCAGTTGACCTGACATTCAGGCGACTGATCGGCTTCAAAGATGTGCAGGCTCAAAATGTACGTGTTGATGGGCTCTTCCGTGGGGCAAGTGCAGTTAATCTCGCAGTTTCAGGTGCGACATCGAGCCGTGGTAAATTCAACTTCACAGTGGGCGGTGAGGGGAAGCATCGCTTCGCGAAGGGGACGTTGAATAATGCCGGTGAGTTCTTGCGGTTTATGGACCTTTTCCCCCGTATGCGTGGTGGTAACGGGCGTTTGGATATCCAGATGCCTGGTGATACCAGCTGGGCTGGTGAACTGACTGTAAATGATTTCTCCATCACAGAGGATCCAGCGATTAAGGCGCTCAAAGGGATCAGGCCGAAGGAAATCCGCGGAACGCGAATCAGTGAAGTGTATTCTGCTGCGGTGAATTCCGGGGAAGCGTCTTTCCAGAAGATGCGCATACAGTTTTCGCGTAGTGGCGATATTCTCAATGTTTCCAAGGGAACATTGAGTGGTGCCATTATCGGCGGAACCTTTAGCGGGAATGCAAACCTGAAGAGCCGTCAGCTGGAAATAGTAGGCACGTTCGTTCCTGCCTATGCGCTGAACAACCTGTTTGCGAAACTGCCGGTGATCGGCCTGATCCTTGGTGGGGGGTCTTCTGATGAAGGACTGTTTGGTGTGACCTATAAGCTAGATGGCACCTTTGATAAGCCTAAGTTCCAGGTTAACCCGATTTCTGCGATTGCGCCGGGTGTGTTTCGTCGTATCTTTGAGTTTAAATAGATTTAACAGATAGTTATCTTGATTTCCTGACACTTCTTTTCAAGTAAAGCAGTGGTTTGAGGTTTACTTATTGTCTCTTTGTAAAACAGCTTTTCAGGGCGCCGCTCAGCTGCTCATTGCGGCGCCAGTTAAAGAGCTGGAACCATTCTTTCATTCCGGTTCTAAGCTGAGTCCTGCGTTCAGTTTCTGTTTAGCAGGTAACTGAGAAGACTGCTTCTTTCGGCGTGCGCATACACGTTTACGGATGCGGGAAAGTCCAGGGGGGCTTTTATAGGAACCGAGAGCAGGGCGGCGCCAGATACGTTTTCCATTGCAGGTCGGATGATACAACAATTCTGGTCATGCCCCATTTCCCCAACAAACCGACCTCCCGGCTTGAGTGCTTTGACCATGCTGTGAATGACGCGTTTGTAATGCCGCATCGCCATAAGGGCTGCTCCTGACTACAGCGGAGGCAGGCATTTTTCATGAATGTATATGAACGCAGCCTGCTCTGGTTCAGGGGGGTGCAGACCGGAGGCAATTGTTTCAAATTGTAGTGTTTTGCTGACAAAGAAAAAGCCGGGTTCAGTACCCGACTTTGTAAAAAGTATTTTTCAGTCAGACGGTTAGAATGGTTTTACCAGAACGTGTTTTTTCTTGCCAAGGGACAGTTTGATTACGCCATCATCGGTCAGGTCGGCTTCGGTGATAGTGCGGTTGTGATCCTGCTCTGCCTTATCGTTGATACGCACGGCGCCGCCTTTGATGTTGCGACGTACTTCTCCGTTGGAAGTGCACAAGCCAGCTGTCACGAAAACATTGAGGATGCCGAGGCCTTCTTTAAGCTCTGGGATGGCGATCTCGATGGTTGGCAGGCCAGTGGCATTTAGGCCTTCCTCAAACGCCTTACGAGCCGTTTCAGCAGCTTTGTCAGCCTCTTCCTGGCCATGGAGCAGGGCGGTTGCTTCAGTTGCCAGTACCTTCTTGGCTTCGTTGATTTCAGCGCCTCCCATTGCGGTCAGACGCCTGATTTCCTCCATTGGCAGAATGGTGAAGAGTTTCAGGAACTTCTCAACGTCGGCATCTTCGGTGTTGCGCCAGAATTGCCAGTAATCGTAGGGGCTGAGCATGTCTGCGTTGAGCCATACTGCACCTGACGCAGTTTTACCCATCTTGGCGCCGGATGCAGTGGTGAGCAGCGGGGTGGTGAGGGCGAACAGTTCTTCATCCGCAAGACGGCGGCCAAGGTCTACACCAGAGAGGATATTGGACCACTGGTCAGAGCCGCCCATTTGCAAGCGGCAGCCTGTGCGGCGATGGATTTCAAGGTAATCGTATCCCTGCAGGAGCATGTAGTTGAACTCGAGGAACGACAGATGCTGTTCGCGTTCCAGACGCAGACGTACGCTGTCGCGCTGAATCATCTGGTTGACGGAGAAGTAGCGGCCAACATCGCGCAGGAAGTCCATGTAGTTCAGCTTGAGTAGCCAGTCAGCATTGTCCATCATGATTGCATCAGATGGGCCTTCACCAAATTGCAAAAATCTATCAAAGACTTGCTTGATGCCGTTCTTGTTGCCTTCGATGTCTTCGTCGGTCAGAACTTTGCGGCTTTGGTCTTTGCCTGTCGGGTCGCCAACACGTGTCGTTCCGCTTCCCATAAGAGTAATCGGCCGGTGACCGGTTTTCTGGAACCAATGCAGCATCATGATTTGTACTAGGGAGCCAATGTGAAGGCTGGAGGCTGTGCAGTCAAAGCCAATATATGCGGTGACAACCTCTTTCGCACAAAGTTCATCCAGGCCTTTGGCGTTAGAGAGTTGGTGCAAAAAGCCGCGTTCTTCCATTGTCCGCATAAATCCGGATTCATATGTGCTCATTGGTCAAGCCTGTTCAATTTACTGAAGTTTTCCAAGTTGAAAGGTCTATACCTGAGTTTTCGATGGGATTCACTCGTTTTTTCTGGAAAGCCCAAATGCTGTGTTGGGTATTTGGGATTTTGCGGGCAACAGGCTCCTGGGCGTGCTGAATGGTCTCCCTGGAATATCAGGGTGTTTCCTGGATCAACGCGGAATAGGGCCAAAATTCAGCAGGTTGCAGTGAGGGAAGGAACGTGGGGAGAAGCTGAATTGCGTCGGCTGCCTTAGTCATCACCATCTTTAAAATGTGAATGTAATATTTATATTTTGTAGAGTACCAGGCGCAGTGTAACAGGCAAAAGAAAACCCCGCGTCCTTCTCGAAGGCCTTAACGGGGTTTTGCTTTTGTAGTCGGATCGCCGAGATTTACCGTTTCAAGGCTATTTGCTGGGGCGTTTGATATGATTTCCGCCCGTGTACGTCCGGGTTCAATCCGTGCTTACCGTCTGATGACGCGCAGTCGCTCAGGCCGTTTTGTCGTCTTTCTACGATGTGGCATCGTGCAGAGGGGCTTCATAAGTGGCTGACTGCTCTTATAAATACCGTGCAACATGCAGGTCTGGTGGAGTCATTGGCTCTCCTTTTTCTGACCTTCCCACTATTTGGGAATACCTGGCTTTTTTTTCAAGGGGTGGGGGAGAAAATATTTAACATTGTCTTAGCGAAAAACTCCCGTTTTCAGAAAAAGTGTAAAAGAAGGCGACGTTAGTGGGGCGCTTTGGGAGGGTATGCGGGTCTGATCAGCACCGTCAGACGCTGATTACCTCAATGCACTTAAACTCTGTTTCGTTGCAGGGTGATGACACATCCGGTTTGCGTTGCAATGTGCGTTGGTTTGCGTTTTTTCCTGTTTTGCTGCGTTGGTGTGTGGGGGCAATTCAACGCTGTGCAGTTCTGGTTTTGGTTGCCCACCCTTTGACCGATGAAAATAATTAAACCAGAACTATCGGCGCGCCAGATAAAACAAAACCCCGACCAGGGCCAGTCGGGGTTTTGTTGTGTCCAGTTGGAAGCTCTGCTCTTTAACGGCATATCCTGATCCGAAAAACACTTTGCATTTTCCGGGTATACGCCACAGGCAGTGGAGTCAGAGCGGCTCTTTTATGACTTATACGGAGTAGTACATGTCGAACTCAACCGGGTGAGGGGTCATGTCTGTGCGCATGACTTCTTCCATCTTCAGTTCGATGTAGGCGTCGATCTGGTCATCATCGAAGACGCCGCCTGCTTTGAGGTACTCACGGTCTGTATCGAGACATTCCAAAGCTTCACGCAAAGATGCTGCAACAGTTGGGATCTCGGAGAGTTCTTCCGGTGGCAGATCGTAAAGGTTCTTATCCATTGCATCTCCTGGGTGGATCTTGTGCTTGATACCATCCAGGCCAGCCATCAGCTGTGCAGCGAACGCCAGGTATGGGTTTGCTGTCGGATCCGGGAAGCGAACTTCAACGCGCTTCGCTTTAGGAGAAGATGTGAATGGAATACGGCAGGAGGCGGAACGGTTACGCGAAGAGTATGCCAGAAGAACCGGAGCCTCATAGCCCGGGACCAGACGCTTGTAGGAATTGGTGGACGCATTAGTAAAGGCGTTCAGAGATTTCGCGTGCTTCAGGATGCCGCCGATGAAGTACAGAGCGTTCTGGGAGAGGTCAGCATACTGGTTGCCAGCGAAAGTTGGCTTGCCATCTTCCCATAGGGAGAAGTGGCAGTGCATGCCGGTGCCGTTGTCGCCGAAGACTGGCTTAGGCATGAAGGTAGCGGACTTGCCATAGGCATGCGCAACCTGGTGAACCACGTACTTGTAGATCTGCATGTGGTCAGCACACGTGGTCAGGGTCTGGAACTGCATGCCGAGTTCATGCTGTGCGGCGGCCACCTCGTGATGGTGCTTTTCAACTTTAACACCCATGTCGGACATGACAGTGAGCATTTCGGAGCGGATGTCCTGTGCGCTGTCAATTGGGGGTACCGGGAAGTAGCCGCCTTTTGTGCGTGGACGGTGACCGAGGTTGCCGGATTCGTATTCGCTGTCCATGTTGGATGGCAGTTCGGAACAGTCCAGCTTGAAGCCGGTGTTGTATGGGTCTGCCGCGAAGCGAACATCGTCAAAGATGAAGAACTCAGCTTCCGGGCCAACGAACACAGTGTCACCGGCGCCACATGCTTTTACATAGGCCTCAGCGCGTTTGGCTGTCATGCGCGGGTCACGGTTGTAACCTTCGCCTGTCTGCGGGTCCAGAACGTCACAGAAAATGGACATAGTGGACTGCGCGAAGAATGGGTCGATATGGGCTGTTTCCGGATCCGGCATCAGCATCATGTCGGATTCGTTGATTGCTTTCCAACCTTCGATAGAAGAACCGTCAAAGGCGACGCCCTCAGCGAACATGTCCTCGTGCACCTGGGAGATATCCATGGTAACGTGTTGCAGCTTGCCGCGCGGATCAGAAAAACGAAGATCTACGAACTTTACGTCTTTTTCCTGGATTTCTTTCAAGACATCAGCGGAGGTTGTCATAACTTCCTATTCCCCTTATTAAAAACGCCAGTGGCGCTGTGTTGTAAACCGGAAGACCAGGCGTTCGGGATCGCTGCCCATAACTCATTCAGTCCTCGTGATTTTCTGGTGAAACTCTTGTTTTGAGCGCATTGCGCTCCAGGTTTGTTCCTATGCGTTTCTTCATCCGAAAAACCGGCAGGTCCTTTTCAGAGATTCGCTTTAAACAGCGTCTTCGCCCGTTTCCCCGGTCCGTATCCGGACTGCTTCTTCGATGTTGGAGACAAAAATCTTACCATCACCAATGCGACCGGTCTGTGCGGCGTCGCGAATGGCTTCCACTGCTTTCTCTACAAGATCATCGTTGAGTACAATTTCCACCTTTACTTTTGGCAGGAAGTCCACCACGTACTCGGCACCGCGATAGAGTTCTGTATGCCCCTTCTGGCGGCCAAATCCTTTTGCCTCGGTAACTGTGATCCCCTGAAGGCCGACCTCCTGAAGTGCTTCCTTCACTTCATCCAGTTTGAACGGCTTAATGATCGCCTCAATTTTCTTCATGGTCATCATACTCTCAGTTCGTCTTGTATCTGCCTGCGCTGCTGATCTGGCATGCTCTTTAAAATGATCAGCGCGTGTGCAGAATGTTCGCGATTCAAAACTTACGCAACTATGTAAGCAGAAACCGTGCCAGATCTGAAATTTCCTGTAAAAGCCTCGAAAACGGGCAGTTTGGTTCCTTAAATAACAATAGGAAAATGCAGCTGAAATATATTGGTGTACAAATACTATGCATAATGGTCAAAAAAGAGGCAGTCCACCTTTTATTCATATCGCCTGAAACTAGGTGTTGGCTCCTGGTGCAAGGCAGGGTTATGGTGGTTTTCAGCAAGTGCTGTTGCAGTTTTTACGCGTTCCTATGAAAGCTGACAGTCAGTTCCGGGGTGCGCGCTTTAAGGAGCGAGTGATGAGGTTGATTTCTCTCGACCATGTCGTGCTAACCGTTCATGATGTTGAACGTACCAGTCGTTTTTATCAGGATGTGCTGGGTATGGAGGAGATCATATTCGGAGGCGGGCGCCGGGCTCTGCATTTCGGGCAGCAAAAGCTCAATCTGCAGCCCCTGGATGCGGACCATTCTCCAATTGCGCAAGAACAGGTACCGGGTACGGCAGACCTTTGCTTTCTGGTTGAGAGTCTGGATGCCGCCATTGCGCGGCTGAGTGCCGCCTCTGTGACGATTGTTGAGGGGCCGGTTTTTCGAACCGGTGCCAGTTCGCCGATCCTGTCTGTTTATATTAACGATCCTGACGGTAATCTGATTGAGCTTTCTCAGCCGCAGGATGTGGTGATTGCCAGTGATGAACGGGTGGACGTCAAAAGCTCAGAGAATAAGCGTCCAAAGTCCAACAGATAGAGGCATTGGCAAGTACTGACCGCGTGAAACTGGCTTTTATCTGATGTTGTTCCGGAATTGTTCTGTTGCACAATGCCGTGGAGGGTTTTCCTGGAATCGTCAGGTTTGGGCGTTACTGGTTTTTGAGTTGCTTAATTTCCGCAGAACATGGAGGGCGAACGCATAGGATGTGATGCAGCCCGGTGCACCTGGCAGATTGAACCACTTTCACCGGCAGCGAACACCATTTGTCCAACGGCATAGCCGCCTTCGGTGTTTTACTTTCTGCACAAAAGCGGCTGGTGTTTATATAAATGAGGACCGGGCCTTATTGAGTTCGACCGATCAACGGCTTTGGTTTGCATTTTCAAAAAAAATACCCGGTATAAGGCCCGGTGGCCATACGCAGGCGTCGTGCGAAAGCAGTCATAACCAGATCGTAGTGGGATCGTCTGTCGTGCATGTCTTCGTTGTTTTCCCAAAATGGTACGCGGTAGCAACATTTACTCAGGAAGTGCCTTTGAAATTTGTGCGTTTCAGCACTGGCTTATGCTTGTGACTTTTCGTGAGTGAGAAATACGGCGGCGGTTGGAGATGATGAACCAGTTTCTCAAATAAAATGGGTAATAAAATTCTCAAGGCCCTGAGGGCAGGGAGATGGAGAGCATTATGCATGAGTTGTTAACACCATTGCAGATGAAGAAGGCAGATCGCCTGACCATTGAGGGTGGCATTCCCGGGATTGAGTTGATGCATAATGCAGGTAAGGCTGTGTTTGAGGTGATGCATCAGATCCTGCATCCCTATTCACGGGTTCTTGTGTTTTGCGGCCCCGGAAATAACGGTGGAGATGGCTTTGTTGTTGCGCAGCTTGCAAACAATGAGGGCTTTAATGTCGCTGTCGGGCTGATGTGTGATCCGGAGACGTTGGAAGGAGATGCGGAGCTGGCCTATGACGAGATGGATCTTGATCTGACTTCACTGGATAACATGCAGGCTGCGCTGGAAGAGCTGGGCGAAAACGACGTTATTGTTGATGCCTTGTTTGGGGCGGGCCTCTCTCGTCCTCTTGATGATGAAATTGTGGCGCTTGTGCAGCAGATTAATGACAGTCCGGCCCAATGCGTCGCAGTTGATCTGCCGTCCGGTGTGAGTGGCAGAAGTGGCGCTGTGCTGGGCGAAGCTGTGCGTGCAGACATGACGGTGACGTTCTTTCGCGCCAAACCGGGGCATTACCTTTATCCTGGCCGGGAGCATTGCGGTGAGATCATTATTGAGCAGATCGGGCTGGATGATTCTGTTATTGAGAAGATTGGACCGACCGCCTTTTATAACTGCCATAAGCTCTGGGGGGGCATCCCTGATCAGCCGGCCATGGCGGGGCATAAATACGACAGGGGACATACTGTTGTCGTGAGTGGTCCCAGGTTTGCGACGGGTGCAAGCAGGCTCGCGGCGCTTGGCGCACAACGGGTGGGCAGCGGTCTTGTGAGTATTGTGGCGCGTGAGCAGGCAGCGCTTGTGCATGCAGCGCATCTGACGAGTGTCATGATCCACCCGGCTGAGCGCATCGCTGATTTTCAGCGTTTTTTGGAAGACGAGCGGCTCAATTCAGTGGTGATTGGGCCCGCAGCAGGTATTGGCCGGGAAGCGAAGGAGCGCGTGGTAGAGTGTCTTTCCGGTGATCGCGGTGTTGTTCTGGATGCAGATGCCCTGATGTCCTTTGCAGGAAAACCGAAGCATTTGTTTGCGTATATTTCGGATTCCGCCTGTGCCGGGCGTGTTGTGCTCACACCCCATGAGGGGGAGTTCCGTCGTTTGTTTCCCAATCTGTATGATCCCACCTCTGCTGATTGCAAAGTTGAACGCACCAGGAAGGCTGCCAGGCAGGCTGGTGCTGTGGTTGTGCTGAAAGGGGCTGATACGGTTATTGCGGCTCCTGATGGTCATGTCTCTGTGAATGCCAATGGAACGCCGTGGCTTGCAACCGCCGGGTCAGGTGATGTGCTGGCGGGCGTGATTGGCGGATATCTGGCGCAAGGGCTTGGCGGCTTTGAAGCTGCTGCAAAAGGCGTTTGGGTGCATGGCCGAACTGCTGAAATTGCAGGAGCGGCGCTCGTTGCAGAGGATCTGATTGCGCATATTCCCGATGTGATCACCGAGCTGGTTCAATTTGAGGGTGATTTTTAAGGTTTGCGACTAGGGGGCTGGGTTTCCTGCTGAGGTATCGGTCGGGAATTATCAATATTTATGGTAATTAACCGGCAGATCGTGGTGCCTGCGATTTAGTGAGACAGCCAATGCGGCGGGCTTGCGGGAGAGGCGGGGATTACGCGTAAAACGGGTGTCCGTACACGCGAAAGTTTTACCTAACGGAAATAAGCTGCGGCTTTTATATAGCAATTTCTGACGCCACTTTGTGAGTGATTGCAGCAGCTCGCTGGCTGGTAATGCGGGAACCAGATAAGAAAAAGGATCCTATGCGATCTGCTGCTTGAAAAATGAGCCCCGGACTGTCGTAATGCACAGTTTCATAGGTAGAAATGGAGTGAAATCCCGGAATCCAGGCATAAACAGCGTATTAGGTGGTTGACTTCTATCAGCTTCCCATTTAGCTACCCCTCCAACGCGGCTGTGGCGAAATTGGTAGACGCACTAGATTTAGGTTCTAGCGGGAGACCGTGGGGGTTCGAGTCCCTCCAGCCGCACCATATCCCCGGTGAGGTGATACGGTGCATAAATAAACGACCGTAGCTTATCGGAAACGGAAAAGTTGAGGGCGTTGTCGAAGTTCGGTTTATGCTCACCTTCTCGTCAGGCGGATAAGAGCTGAGGGATATTCTCCCAAAGTTTCTCCCTTCTGCGAATTTGGTGTTTTGTTCGCCGTTCGGGGATAAACCATATATGGTTTGTCGGGACACGTCCTAAATCAAGGACGAGCAAAGACCATGCAGGTATCAGAAACCCTGGCCGAGGGCCTGAAACGCGAACTCAAAGTCGTTATCCCGGCGACGGATCTGGCGACCCGCCTCGATGATTACCTTGTTGACATGAAGTCAAAGGTAAAAATTAACGGCTTTCGTCCGGGTAAAGTTCCGGTTTCTTATCTCAGGAAAATTCATGGCCGTCAGGCAATGGGCGAGCTTATCGGTAACCTGATTAACGAAACCACTGCCAGGACCATTGAAGAGCGCAAAGAAAAGCCTGCTCTGCAGCCGGAATTCAATCTTCCTGATGATGAAGCTGAAAAAGTTCTGGCGGGTGAGGCAGATCTTGCTTACACTATTTCCTATGAAGTTCTGCCAGAGTTCGATATTATAGATTTTTCTGCGATTGAACTTGAGCGTCCGATCGTTGAAGTTTCCGAAGAGGAAGTTGACAAACAGGTCAGGCAGATCGCAGAAAACAACCGTCCATTTGAAGCGCGCGAAGAAGGTGCTGCTGCTGAAGACGGTGACCGCGTTACAATGCACTACCTCGGCAAGCTTGACGGCGAGCCATTTGAAGGTGGTGAAGATGAGAACAGTCAGCTGGTTCTGGGTTCCGGCCAGTTAATTCCTGGCTTTGAAGAACAGATCGTTGGCATGAAAATCGGTGACAAAAAAGTCATCGATGTGACCTTCCCTGAAGAATACGGCGCAGCAAACCTTGCAGGTCGTGCAGTCACTTTCGACATCGATGTTAAAGGCATTGAAGCTGCAGGCGAAGTTTCCATTGATGATGAAATGGCAACCGCGCTGGGCCTTGAATCCCTGGACAAGCTGAAAGAAATCGTTCGTGGCCAGATTGAAAGCCAGTTCGGTGCAGCTACCCGTCAGAAAGTAAAGCGGGCTCTGCTGGACAAGCTGGACGAAGAGTACTCCTTCGAGCTGCCTGAGAAACTTCTGGAAACAGAGTTTAACGGTGTCTGGAAGCAGGTTGAAGCTGACATGCAACAGTCAGGTAAAACTTTCGAAGACGAAGAAAAAACCGAAGACGAAGCTAAAGCTGAGTACCGTAAAATCTCTGAGCGCCGGGTACGCCTTGGTCTGGTACTTTCTGAAGTTGGTGAGCAGAACAAAGTTCAGGTTACCGAAGACGAAGTTCAGAAGGCTCTGTTCGACCGCGTTCGTCAGTTCCCGGGTCAGGAACAGCAGGTGTACGAATTCTACAAGAACAACGAACAGGCCCTCGCATCCGTGCGCGCCCCGATCTACGAAGAGAAGGTTGTGGACTACATCCTCGAGCTTGCTAAAGTTTCTGACAAAGTCGTCTCCAAGGACGAGCTTATGGCTGAGGACGAAGACGAAGCATAATTTTTGGGATTGCCCGGGAGTTTTGTTGAGGTGGGGGGCTTGTGCCCCCTTCTTCTTTTTTTGACATCCTGAATTTTGAGGTGGAAAGCCGAAATAACTGAAGGTCTCCGAAGTGTATTGGGCAGGTGGGACCTTTAAGCTCTCTTATAATTGAGTTAAGACTAAAGGGTCTTATGGAAACGCTCCATAAACCTTGTGGATTTACCTTTTGGCAAGTGCCTTCAAGGCAAGGGCGACATCCCATGGGTGGGCATGGCGCTTTTTTCGACATAAGTTTCTTGCAGGCTTACCGGAATACCGGATAAGTTACCGAGCTTACTTGAGCTTTCTGCATATTTAAAATGGATAGCGCATGACCGATCATGTTGAGTATTTCACAAACAGCCTGGTGCCAATGGTTGTAGAGCAAACCAACCGGGGTGAGCGGGCCTATGACATATTTTCAAGGCTGCTGAAGGAACGAATTATCTTCCTGACCGGTCCTGTGGAAGATACTGTCGCTACGCTGGTGTGTTCCCAGTTGCTTTATCTGGAAGCGGAAAACCCGAACAAAGAAATTGCGCTCTATATCAATTCCCCGGGTGGCGTTGTGACCAGTGGTCTTGCTATTTATGACACTATGCAGTTTATCCGGCCAAAGATTTCAACTCTTTGTATTGGTCAGGCTGCAAGCATGGGGTCCCTGCTTCTGGCCGCTGGTGAAAAGGGTATGCGCTTTTCCCTGCCAAACAGCCGGGTCATGGTTCACCAGCCTTCCGGTGGTTTTCGTGGGCAGGCGGCGGACATTATGCTGCATGCACAGGAAATTCTGAAGCTGAAGCGCCGCCTCAATGAGATCTATGTTTCTCATACAGGTCAGACCCTTGAAGCTGTTGAAGAAGCGCTTGAGCGTGATAACTTTATGAGTGCAGAAGCGGCTAAAGAGTTCGGTCTGATTGATAATGTTATTGAAAATCGCGAGAGCCTGAACGTTATCGAACCAGCTTAAAGCCGATTTTTTATAGTAATCCGCGCTCAGGTTTTTTTAACAGAAAATGAACTTTACGTGCGGGGCTTAAAGGAATGTTGATTATTGCAAGCCAAATATCGCATAAGAGGCATAAGAGAATGGCTGTTAGTGATTTCCAAAGCTTTCCTCTGGAAGCGGAACGTAAAACGCGATAAGTCAGTGAAACGTCGCAGCGAAAGTAACGCTGTTGTACTAAGAGTTCTAACAGGGGCTGTGTCCCCTGAAATGATGCGGGGTTATATCTCATGAGCAAAGCCAGCGGCAGCGACAGCAAGAATACGCTTTACTGCTCGTTTTGCGGAAAAAGCCAGCATGAGGTCCGTAAGCTGATTGCGGGACCGACTGTATTCATCTGCGATGAGTGCGTCGAGCTCTGCATGGACATTATTCGTGAAGAAAACAAATCTTCACTGGTGAAGTCTCGTGACGGGGTTCCGACACCTCAGGAAATTCGTGGTGTTCTTGATGATTACGTGATTGGTCAGGGCCGAGCCAAAAAGGTTCTGTCTGTAGCGGTTCATAACCACTACAAGCGTCTGAACCACGCCTCCAAGAACAGCGATGTTGAACTTGCTAAGTCCAACATCCTCCTGGTTGGTCCAACCGGATGTGGTAAAACCCATCTGGCGCAAACGCTCGCCCGAATTCTGGATGTTCCGTTTACGATGGCTGACGCAACCACGCTGACTGAAGCGGGTTACGTTGGTGAAGACGTTGAAAATATTATTCTGAAGCTTCTCCAGTCAGCGGACTATAATGTTGAGCGTGCGCAGCGCGGTATTGTCTACATCGATGAAGTGGACAAGATTACTCGTAAGGCGGAGAACCCATCCATCACCCGTGACGTTTCCGGTGAAGGTGTTCAGCAGGCCCTGCTGAAGATCATGGAAGGGACTGTTGCCTCTGTTCCGCCGCAAGGTGGTCGTAAGCATCCGCAGCAGGAGTTCCTGCAGGTAGATACAACAAATATTCTGTTTATATGTGGCGGTGCATTTGCTGGTCTGGATAAGATCATTTCTGACCGTGGCCGCAAAACCTCTATTGGCTTTGCTGCTGCCGTGCTTGCACCTGAAGATCGCAAGACCGGTGAGTTGTTCTCTGAGCTTGAGCCTGAAGATCTGCTCAAGTTTGGTCTTATTCCTGAGTTTGTTGGCCGTTTGCCGGTTATTGCAACTCTTGAGGATCTGGATGAGGGCGCTTTGGTGTCCATCTTGAGTGAACCTAAGAATGCGCTTGTCACGCAGTATCAGCGTTTGTTTGAGATGGAGAACGTTGAGCTGAACTTCCATGAAGAAGCTCTGAAGGCAGTCGCACGGCGGGCTATCGACCGGAAGACCGGCGCTCGCGGGCTGCGTTCTATTCTGGAATCAATTCTGCTGGAAACCATGTACGAACTTCCCGGCCTTAAGGGCGTTAAAGAAGTAGTGATTTCCGGTGAGGTGGTCGACGGCGAAGCGCGTCCTTTGTACATTTATGAGGACCGTGCGGAGAATTCAGCAACCAGCGCCTGAGGTGATGGTGACTGATGAGCCGGCAGGCGTTGCGCTTCAGGGTAGTGAGTTTAATTTGGGCGGTAACTTGAGAAAAAGGTGCCGCCCACTTTTTGTATCGTGCGTCTGCATGAGGGCGGATATGAGTCTTCTGCGTAAATGCGAACCATGACCGGAAGGGATGGACTTCAGCCTGGGTTTCAGAGCTGTCAAAATGGTGTTATATGCTCCTGAGGACAGGAGAGAAATCTTATAATATCAACAAATCGGTGAAAGTCCTGAAAGTGGAGTGCTTGAAACTTTGAAGCTGTGTCTCCACCTAATGGGTCTGGTTCGCAACCTGGCAAATTTGTTTGTGCCCGTTATGGGGCGGATGAGTTTGGCCCTAGAAATTCTACGAATGGCCTGTAAGCCTGAGTTGATTTTTATGTTGCGCTTTTTCGTGGCTTTCGTTGGAGAGCTGCAATTTGAAAGGAATAGAGATGGCTGACAATGAAGTGCGCCCGGTAGAAGAGACAGAAAACCCGGTTTTTCCTGTTCTCCCACTGCGCAACATCGTCGTATTCCCTCATATGATCGTGCCGCTGTTCGTAGGGCGCGAGAAATCGATCCGTGCTCTGGAAGAGGTGATGGAGTCTGACAAGCAGATTTTGCTTGCGACCCAGATGAATGAGGCGGATGACGATCCTGATACTGATCAGATTTACAAGGTCGGTACACTTGCAACAGTTTTGCAGCTGCTCAAGCTACCCGATAATACCGTGAAGGTTCTGGTTGAGGGGGGGGCGCGTGCTGAAATCGGCAAGTTCACTGATCGCGAAGACCTTTATGAAGCAGAAGCCGTTATTCTTGATGAAGCTGGCGGTGATGAGGTTGAGGTCGAAGCTCTTGGCCGTTCAGTGATTTCCGAGTTCGAGAACTACGTGAAACTGAACAAAAAAGTGTCTCCCGAGGTTTTGGGTGCCGTTAATCAGATTGACAACTTCTCGAAACTTGCTGATACCATTGCATCCCACCTTGCTGTGAAGATTCAGGACAAGCAGGAGTTGCTTGGCACTGTGGCTGTCACGGAGCGCCTTGAGAAGGTGCTGGGCATGATGGAGAGTGAGATCTCTGTGCTTCAGGTGGAAAAGCGCATACGCTCGCGCGTGAAGCGCCAGATGGAAAAAACCCAGCGCGAGTACTACCTGAACGAGCAGATGAAGGCCATTCAGAAAGAACTCGGCGACGGTGAGGATGGCCGCGACGAACTTGCCGAGCTGGAAGAGCGTGTTACCAAGACGAAGCTTTCCAGAGAAGCCCGCGAGAAGGCGAATGCTGAGCTGAAGAAGCTCAGGCAAATGAGCCCGATGTCTGCGGAAGCGACTGTGGTTCGCAACTATCTTGACTGGCTGATCGGAATTCCCTGGAGCAGGAAGTCCAAGATTAAGCATGATCTTAAGCTTGCTGAAAAGGTGCTGGATACGGACCACTTCGGCCTTGAGAAGGTCAAGGAACGCATTGTGGAGTACCTTGCAGTGCAGAAGCGCGTGAACAAGTTGCGCGGCCCTATCCTGTGTCTTGTCGGGCCTCCAGGCGTTGGTAAAACGTCTCTTGGCAAGTCTATCGCAAAAGCAACCGGACGTGAGTTTGTGCGCATGTCCCTTGGCGGCGTGCGTGATGAGGCTGAAATTCGCGGTCACCGCCGCACTTACATCGGCTCCATGCCGGGTAAAGTCATTCAGTCCATGAAGAAAGCGAAGAAGTCCAACCCGCTGTTCCTTCTTGATGAGATCGACAAGATGGGCATGGATTTCCGTGGCGATCCGTCTTCTGCCCTGCTTGAGGTTCTTGACCCGGAGCAGAACGGCAGCTTCATGGATCACTATCTTGAAGTGGAATATGATCTTTCCGATGTCATGTTTGTGACGACGGCTAATACGCTGAACATTCCTGGTCCACTGATGGACCGTATGGAGATCATTCGTATTGCTGGTTACACAGAAGCTGAGAAGGTCGAGATCTGCCGCCGCCACCTGTTGCCGAAGGCTGTAAAGAACCACGGTCTGAAGGATGGTGAGTTCGAGGTGTCTGATGGAGCGTTGCAGAAGACTATCCGTCTATACACCCGTGAAGCCGGGGTGCGTAACCTCGAGCGTGAGATGAGTACTCTGGCCCGTAAGGCTGTGAAGGACATTCTGGTCAACGAAAAGACGGCAATTAAAGTGGATGAAGGGCTGGTTGAGGAATACCTCGGCGTGCCGCGCTTCCGCTTTGGTCAGGTTGAAGACGAGGATCAGATTGGTGTTGTCACCGGTCTGGCATGGACTGAGGTGGGCGGCGAGTTGCTGACCATTGAAGGTGTCATGATGCAGGGGAAGGGTAAGATGACCGTAACCGGCAACCTGCGTGATGTGATGAAAGAATCCATCTCTGCTGCTGCCTCTTACGTTCGCTCTCGTTCTGAAGATTTTGGTATTGAGCCACCGCTCTTTGAAAAGCGAGAACTGCACGTTCACGTACCGGAAGGTGCAACTCCAAAGGATGGCCCATCTGCTGGTATTGCCATGGCGACAACTGTTATCTCCGTGATGACCGGTATTCCTGTTCGCCGGGATGTGGCGATGACAGGCGAGATCACTTTGCGTGGTCGCGTGCTGCCAATCGGTGGTCTGAAAGAGAAGCTTCTGGCGGCTCTGCGCGGTGGCATTAAAAAGGTTATGATCCCTGCGGATAACGCCAAGGATTTGGCTGATATTCCTGACAATGTGAAAAACGAATTGGAGATTTTACCAGTCGCTCGCATGGACGAAGTGCTTGAACATGCTCTTGTTCGGATGCCTGAGCCCATCCAGTGGAGTGGTAAAGAAGAAAAGTCCGGCTCGGAAGCATTGGTCAATGATGACAAGGGGTCAGGGGTGGTCGCCCACTGAACCAGAGCGCCAGCTTGTGGATGCAAAAGCCTCGGACAAGTTCCGGGGCTTTTTTTGGTTGATACTACAAAAAAATGGCAGTTTTCTGCGGTTTGTGGCTTGATTTGAATGTAATTTCGCACGAATGTCCGATTCAGGAGTGCAACGCGAATCTACAGCATTCCCACGTTATTTTAGAAAGGGACTGTCATGAACAAGAATGATCTGATCGGGGCCGTTGCGGAGAAAACTGGCTTGACCAAAGCACAGGCAGGCGAAGCAGTAGAAGCATCTGTCGAGGCAATTACTGAATGCCTGAAGTGCGGCGATGAAGTTCGGATCATCGGATTTGGCAACTTTTCCGTTTCCGCTCGTGCGGCAACGGAAGGCCGTAATCCACGTACAGGCGAAATCATTCAGATTCCGGCTTCCAAGACACCGAAGTTCAAAGCTGGTAAAGGTCTGAAAGACGCGGTCAACGCCTAATTGGGCTTGTTCGTTCTGGGTTTAAAAGTCCCTGTTGTTCAATGGAGCGGCAGGGGCTTTTTTATGCGCTCATTGCTGATGTTGCCCGTTTTTCTGCTGTAACGGCAAGCCTTTGTTGGATCGGGTAATTCACAGGGCTGATGGCTGGCCTATGTTTTTTTGCGGGTAATGTCTTTTTTTTAACCTCAGGCCTTGCCAAGAATGGGGAGGGCAGTTAAACAGCTCTCCACGCCACACGACGTACCACCCTGGCGGGGCGATTAGCTCAGTTGGTAGAGCGCTTCGTTTACACCGAAGATGTCGGGAGTTCGAGTCTCTCATCGCCCACCATTCCTCTTGTCGAGGACTTTAAGTCTCCCGGAGATCCGCGGAGGCTTTTTTGTTGTCTGCTTTCCTGCAATATACTGAGACGGCTCTGTAAAGATTAAGGGTGCGTTTCGGTAATTGGTTTCTCAAGGTTGTAGGGAAGTGCGCTAATCTGAGGAAAAACCCAGGGGTGATCTCAGGCTATTGCAGCTATGATTTTTGCGCTAACCTGTGGAGCTTACTTGCAGAGCGCACTCTTTTTCATCAAATTTTCGAGAGCAACTCTGCCGCTTAATGAGTTAACCCCTGGTGTTCGGCTGGAATTGATCGGCCGGGACCTGCTCAGGTGTCGTTATTGTGATGTCAGGTGTGTTGCAGATAACAGGTTACATGACCAAGGTCGTTTACAACTCTGCCTGGCAAAGCAGGTATAATTACGTGGAGGCATGCGCCGTATGAGTGATTCAAGTTATAAACACCCCATCTGTCCGCCACTTGTGTGGCACACCCTGGTTACCATCCTTCTGGCAGGAATCGTTGCTGATGTGAGCTGGGAAATCTGGGCACGCTATATCACGCCGTACTGGGTTGGTGGTCCACTACAGCCAGCTGCTCTTGTGCAGTCGGTCTTTGGTTTCAAAAGCCTGTTCTGGGCTGAAGTTATTCACGCTTTGGTTGGCGTCGTTTTCTATCCTGTCGGATACCTCTATATTGCTCGTCCGCTGGCGCGTGTGATCATTCCGCCGCTGCCATGGTGGGTTGTTGGTCTATGCTATGGCGTTGGTCTTTGGGTATTTGCACTTTACATCATGGCGCACATCTTTGCGGGTCTTCCACCGTTCCTTGGCTTCATTCAGCTGACATGGGCGTCTTTGATCGGTCACATGATATTTGGCTTTATGACTGCCCTGATCGTGCGCATTCGCCAGGGTTGGTAAGTCGCGCTCATTCGTTGTGGAGCAGCATTTGCAGGCCGGATTCCGGTTTGGGGCGGTAAACAGCAGATGTAAAAAAGGCTGAGCTTTGAGTTCCGCAATTTGGTGATTGTGCCCGCAGTTCGCCTGAGGTACTGCGGGCATGCCTGTTCCTGCGTAGTTCTTCAGAGGGTCAGGTCCTGCGCAGACTTTGAGGAGATCTGGAACGCACCTTTACGGCTTTCGATAGCATCTTTGATTGGCTTGCTGCTGTAAAAGACAAAGCGCAGGCCGCTGACTGTATCCTCACCAAAGACCTCGAGGCTGTGGTAGTCGGTGCAGTTGTCTGCCAACTGGCGCAAAGCTTCTGCATAGGCAGGTGTTGCCAGAGCTTCTTTGAGGAGCTCTCCGCTGTTGTTGAGATAGGTGATGCGGCAAGTTTTATCTTCGGATGCTGTCATGTTTTCAAAGTGAGTCAGGACAGGGTAGGCGTTCAGCAGTTTGCCCATTACCGCAGCGCGTGGAGCTGGATTCGTGAAGCTGACTTCCCGTTGCAGGCCGTAGATGTTTTCGTCCTGTGTCAGCACACTGATGGTTTCAAAGAGCGTGTCTTTTTCTAAGGTGCAGACGGTCTTTGTCGCCTCAACCACGCAGTCCTGATATCCGACCTTCTTCAAAAGGCCCATGACATCATGCTCGAAGCGCTCAACGGTCAGGCCGTGAATTGAAGGCAGGTTGGCCGGGTCAAGAGCCAGAGGTTCAGGTTCAGCGGGAGCTTCGGATTCGCTTGCTGCCGACGGAGCAACCGCGACCGCTGGCATCGTGATATTGATTTGCTGTGTTGTGGCCGCTGACGCAGTGGGTGCAGTAATAACCGGCGCTGCAACAACAGGTGCGACTGCGGTTGCTACTGGCTGCTGTGGTGATGTCAGCTCATAAAGTCTGGCGATCTGTCTGTTATCAAGCTTTCCGCTTGCGTAAGCGCCAATGGAGATCTGAAAATGACGGATCGCCTGACGGGTGCGGCGACCGGAGACACCGTCGGGTGTTCCTGCATCAAAGCCCAGCATGTTCAGGCGCATCTGGATGTCCTGTGTTTGTGCTGAATAACTGCGTCTGCGCTTTTTGGTTCTGGGTTGTGGCTGAGCCTTTTGGGCACCGTTTACGATAGCGCTGCCTATGATACCGGCACCGAGGCCGAAGATAAAATCTTCAGAACCAGCACTAGCGGATGAGGTGCTGATTGCCAGTGAGAGGCAGAGAGCGGAAGTAAGCTTTGTTGTTTTGCGCATGTAATTGCCTTGAAAGAAAAAAATACTCAAAGAACCGGGAAATGGATTCGCTTTCGTAGATTTACATCAAATTATATTAGAATATAAGTTGAAAAATTTAGAATACTCCCGTTACGGTTAGGGGGAGCCACTGTTTTGCAGCGTTACTTATCGTATATTCTCAATATTGATTTCCGGGTAGAGACATATGTGGCCCACGTGTTGTGTGTGTGACTACATAGGAAAGGTGTATGGGGCCGGCTGCAAGTTCCGCATTCGGGGAGTTGCCGGATTTGCCGCTCGGGCTTGCCTTAAAACTTCAGTTCGTCGGCTGCTTCAGTATTTATCTGGAAGATGCCGGTTTGTTTTTCTTCGGCGAGCTGGATTGGGTGGCTATCGTAAAGGACGATGCTCATAGATGTGAGGGTGCGGCCGCCTTCCAGTTCGATAGCGTAGAAGTTACGGCAGTTCTCGTTAAGGTTCAGAAGCGTTTCCGGGTCAGATGGATTGGCTTTTGCTGGTGCCAGCAAGCTGTTCGCATTGCCTGCGTACTGTTCAAGACAGGTTTTGGAGGCAGACGTTGCCATCTTTTTGAAACGAGTGAGATTTGGGTAGGCCTCTGCCAGTTTGGTCAGAACTGCAGATCTTGGAGCGGCGGTTTTAAAGCTCACTGTGCGGGTCACACCGTAGATGATCTTTCCAATCTTACTCACGCTGATGGTTTCCTCCAGGTTTCTGGTGGTTTTCCTGCAAATGGTCAGCCCTGTTGATTCTACACATTCCTCATAGCCTTCCGTTTTAAGAAAGCCTGCAGCTTCGTCACCGCGCATGCCGGTGATCAGTCCGTGAATGCTCGGTGGATTCTGGGGGTCCAGCGCAATTTTGTTTTCTTTTGGGATTCTGACTGTTGCTTTTCCGGCTTCAGAGTACCCGCCGGGGTTGGCCTGGGGCAGGGGTGGTTGAGATGGTACGGTTTGTTCCGGATAGATCCGGGTTTTCTGATAGTGGTTTTTTCGTGTGCGGGTGTACAGCTCTTCCAGCTGAGACTGTGTGAGCTGTCCGGTTGCTACGTACCCAAGAGTGCCTTGAAACCTGGCGATAGCGCTGAGGGTACGTTTGCCAGCTACTCCATCGGGAAACCCGGTGTTGTATCCGAGCAGATTGAGGCGATACTGAACGTCTTTGAGTTGAATGCGGCTGAGCGTTACTGTTTGTCCGGTTGGGATGCGGGGAATGCTGCGTGCGGGCTGTGATTGCGCAATGACAATGTGCGGAACTGGTGGTCGAGCTGCAGCGTGGTCAATGATCGTCTTTCGGGTCACTCCTGCACCTTGCCCGATGATAAGGCTCCCCGTAGCAGCCTGGGTAATTGAGGGGATTGCGACAGTTGTTGTTGCTATGAGAGCAATCGCTTTTAAAAATGTTCTCATAAAACCGGTCCTTGAAATAATTTGGACTGCCGACTTTTGTATTTCGATTAAGATGATTGTTCCAGAGTGTATCGCATGAGCCTCTACGGGATGAGTAGAATTAGTATATTTGACTTTTTTGAGGCAGGTTTCGAATTTTCATTGATGCGAATAGAAATTTCCGGGCTTAGCTAAAAAGACTTGGGGTCTGGAAGGAAGCAGATTGGTCGATTTGCAGTCCTGTTTTCCACATCCGAACGCTTTTCAAGGCCGATTTTCATTGTGAAAACAAGTTATTCAGGAAAAACTCGCAAAGTCGATCCAACGGTGCTTGACTTGGACCCGCCCCCGCCTTAAATCAGCGCCACCAACAACGACACAGCGTTGCTGACCGAAGCGGGTGTAGCTCAGTTGGTTAGAGTGCCGGCCTGTCACGCCGGAGGTCGCGGGTTCGAGTCCCGTCACTCGCGCCACTTTCATTTACTACGAAAAGCACGGTGTTCGCTTTAAATAGCGTGCCGTGCTTTTGTGTATTCCAGGTTATCTTTTCCAGGCTTCATTGTAAGACATACACATGCCTTCCGGCTCAGCTTTGCTCGCACATAGTTCAGGGCAGGGGCCGCGGGTTGTCTGATATTGCAGATTTAGCGGATAAGTTTTGACGGGCAGGGGCCTGGAGCAGTGAGAGTTATGCAGGCCTATATATATTGCTCTGCGACTCTTCAAATTGAGAGTCCTGACTGCTTACGCAGAACTACGCATGATAATGCACCAATTATATTTCCCGTTTTCAAATCTTTAGTAGTTTTCCCAAGCAATTGTTAGAAAACGTCATTTTTCTATTTTAATATGAGTATTTAACTCATAAAATATATCCCTTGGTTTTTGGCGGTTTTTTAGTTCTTCCCTCTCAAAATTGTGATCTTTTCGTAGCGTAAGACGCTCTTCCTGACTCGATTTACTCAGCTGTAAGGTCTTGCGCAGATGGTGGGGCTGAGCTAATCGTGCGGTGCGGTGCTACTGGATATACCGGATCCTAGGGTGTCCTTCCAAATCTTTTGCCCTATTATCTGCCGTGTGTGCAGTGCATCAAGAGTTTCATTGGTCGCATGACCTGTTACGTCTAGGGACGGATATACAAATGGAAGACCTCCTCAGGGAGTACATCCCGATTGTCGTCTTTATCGGTGTTGCCCTTGTTATTGGCCTCGCGCTTCTCATAGCCCCGTTTATCGTTGCGTTTAAGAATCCGGATTCTGAGAAGCTCTCTGCTTACGAGTGTGGCTTTAACGCCTTTGATGACGCCCGTATGAAGTTCGACATCCGGTTTTATCTGGTATCGATCCTTTTCATCATTTTTGACCTTGAGGTTGCTTTCCTTTTCCCATGGGCTGTTGCTTATGGCGGGCTGGGCTGGTTCGGCTTCGTCTCCATGATGATTTTCCTGGGCGTGCTCACGATTGGGTTCATCTATGAATGGAAAAAGGGAGCACTGGAATGGGATTGATCTCTGACGGCTCCAAGCCTCTTGTCTCTGAAGCACCAAAAGGGATCATTGATCCCAGCACAGGTCGCCCGGTGGGCGAGAATGATCCATTCTTCATGAATGTGAACGATGAGCTTTCTGATAAAGGTTTTCTGGTTACTTCCAGTGAGGGTCTGATACAGTGGGCACGTACCGGTTCACTCATGTGGATGACCTTTGGTCTTGCCTGTTGTGCTGTGGAAATGATGCAGGTGTCGATGCCGCGTTATGACGTAGAGCGTTTCGGCTTTGCTCCCCGTGGCTCTCCACGTCAGTCTGATGTGATGATTGTTGCAGGTACGCTGACCAACAAGATGGCGCCTGCGCTGCGCAAGGTTTACGATCAGATGCCTGAGCCCCGTTATGTGATCTCCATGGGATCATGTGCAAATGGCGGCGGTTACTACCACTATTCCTATTCTGTTGTACGCGGTTGTGACCGGATTGTTCCGGTTGACATCTATGTGCCGGGATGTCCTCCAACTGCTGAAGCGCTGCTTTATGGTGTGCTGCTGCTGCAGAAGAAGATTCGCCGCACAGGTACGATTGAGAGATAAGTGACAGGCCGTGCGCTTTCGCGGTGTACTGCCTTATCGACATTGCTGGCCTGGGGTTCCCTTGCCATTTGTGAGATGTCCAACCTATAGGAAACAAGGTAATGGACGAGACGCTTAGTGAACTCGGTGAATTTATCGAGCTAACGCTTGGAGACAAAGTTAAGAGCTGGTCGGTTGCTTATGGCGATCTGGCTCTTGATGTATCCCATGATCAGATTATCAATGTTTTGCGTTTCCTGCGCGATGACGCACGGTGCGGCTTTGTGGCATTGGTTGATATTTGCGGTGTGGACTGGCCAGCCCGGGAAAAACGTTTCGACGTTGTGTATCATCTGCTTTCCCCCGTTCAGAACCTGCGCATACGAATCAAGGTTCAGACAGATGAAGCCACTCCGGTTCCTTCTGTAATCTCCATTTTTAAGGGTGCTGAATGGTTTGAACGTGAGGCCTACGATATGTACGGCATTTTGTTCACCGGTAACCCGGATTTGCGGCGTTTGCTGACTGATTACGGTTTTGACGGTCACCCGCTTCGCAAGGATTTCCCTCTGACAGGTTATGTAGAGGTTCGTTACGACGACGCTAAAAAGCGTGTTGTTTATGAGCCTGTGCGGCTTACTCAGGAATTACGTAGTTTTGATTTCCTCTCACCATGGGAAGGCACTGACTACGCGCTTCCCGGTGATGAAAAAGCATCGAACTGAGGCACGGGTAGAGAATGGCTGAGGCTCAGGTACGAAACTTTAATATTAACTTTGGTCCGCAGCACCCTGCGGCGCACGGTGTGCTTCGTCTGGTTCTTGAACTGGACGGTGAGGTGGTCACTCGTGTTGATCCGCATATCGGTCTGCTGCACAGGGGGACTGAAAAACTGATTGAGCACAAGACTTATTTGCAAGCTGTGCCTTACTTCGACCGGTTGGACTATGTTGCGCCGATGAACCAGGAGCATGCATTTGCTCTTGCTGTTGAGCGTTTGCTGGGCATTGAAGTGCCAAAGCGCGGCTCTCTCATTCGTGTGCTTTACTCCGAAATCGGGCGCTTGCTGTCACACCTGCTGAACGTGACCACGCAGGCGCTGGATATTGGTGCGTTGACGCCGCCCCTGTGGGGCTTTGAACCTCGCGAAGAGCTGATGGGCTTTTATGAACGCGGCTGCGGTGCGCGTATGCACGCTGCTTATGTGCGTCCTGGCGGTGTTCACCAGGATCTGCCGCAGGATCTGCTTGATGACATGTGGAACTGGTGCGATCCGTTCCTGAAGACCCTTGACGATATCGAAGGCCTTCTGACCGATAACCGTATCTTCAAGCAGCGTAATGTTGATATTGGCGTTGTTGATCTTGATGACGCCTGGGCTATGGGCTTCTCCGGTGTGATGGTTCGTGGTTCCGGTGCAAAGTGGGATTTGCGCAAGTCGCAGCCTTACGAGTGCTACGATGAGATGGAATTCGATATTGCAATCGGTAAGAACGGTGACTGTTATGACCGTTACCTGATCCGTATGTTTGAGATGCGCCAGTCTGTGCGCATCATGAAGCAGTGTCTGGAGATGCTGGGCAAGGAAACAGGGCCTGTTTCTTCAACCGATGGTAAAGTGGTTCCACCAAAGCGCGGCGAGATGAAACGCTCCATGGAAGCCATGATCCATCACTTCAAGCTCTACACCGAGGGCTATAAAGTCCCTGAGGGCGAGATTTATGCAGCCGTTGAGGCGCCAAAAGGTGAATTCGGCGTGTATCTTATTTCTGATGGCACCAATAAGCCATACCGCTGCAAGATCAAGGCTCCCGGCTTTGCTCATTTGCAGGCGTTGGACTACCTGTGCCGCGGCCATATGTTGGCTGACGTTGCCGCCGTCATCGGTTCCATCGATATCGTATTTGGGGAGATTGACCGGTAATGTCAGTGCGTCGTCTTCATAACGAACAGCCTGAATCTTTTGAATTCACTAAGGAAAATCTGGAGTGGGTAAAAAAGGTTATTGAGCGTTATCCGGAGGGGCGCCAGGCATCTGCTGTCGTGCCTGTTCTGTGGCGCGCTCAGGAACAGGTCGGTTGGGTGACCGAGCCTGCAATCCGCGTTGTCGCGGAGATGCTCGGTATGCCACATATCCGCGTTCTGGAAGTAGTAACCTTTTACACCATGTTCCAGCTTCAGCCGGTGGGTAAGAAGGCACACATTCAGGTGTGTGGCACTACTCCGTGTCAGCTGCGCGGTTCTGAGGAGCTTATCAAAGTATGTAAGAGTAAAATTTCCAGGACACCTCATACCCTTTCCGAGGATGGAAACTTCTCCTGGGAAGAGGTTGAGTGCCTTGGTGCTTGTGTAAATGCGCCGATGGTGCAGATCTTCAAGGATTTCTATGAGGATCTGGATGTTGAGAAGTTTGAAAAGCTTCTTGATGATATCGCAGGCGGGAAGCCGGTTCTGCCGGGCCCTCAGGGTGTTGACCGAATTTTCGCGGCACCGGAGGGTGGTCCAACTACATTACTGAATATTGAAGACAGCACAAAAGGTGCTCCTCAGGAAGCTGTGATTGTGGACGGTTCCGACGCTGCGTCGCGGCACCATGCAGGTGCTGCTCTGAATACTGGCGGTGCTGGTTATACCGGTGTTCCACGTCCGGCTGAGGCTGGCGTTGCGGAGTTCATGGAGATCCGCCGCAAGGCTCTGGAAGCCAAAGCGAAGGGTGAGGGGTAAGCGATGCTGAACGATTCTGATCGTATCTTCACCAATATCTATGGTCTGCATGACTGGGGGCTCGAAGGGGCACGTCAGCGCGGATCATGGTCCGGTACCAAAGACATTATTGAAAAAGGTCGCGACTGGATCATAGATGAGATGAAGACTTCCGGTCTTCGTGGTCGTGGTGGTGCGGGTTTTCCGACAGGTCTGAAGTGGTCCTTCATGCCGAAGGAAAGTGATGGCCGTCCGGCCTATCTGGTGGTCAACGCCGATGAGTCCGAGCCGGGCACCTGTAAAGACCGGGAAATCATGCGTCATGATCCTCATCATCTGGTTGAGGGGTGCTTGCTTGCTGGTTTTTCGATGGGTGCTATTGCTGCCTATATCTACGTGCGCGGTGAGTTCATTCGTGAACGTGAACGCCTGCAGGCTGCGATTGATCAGGCTTATGATGCTGGCCTGATCGGCAAGAATAACAAGAATGGCTACGACTTTGATATCTACGTGCACCACGGTGCTGGGGCTTATATCTGCGGTGAGGAAACTGCGCTGCTGGAAAGCTTAGAGGGTAAAAAAGGTCAGCCGCGTCTGAAGCCTCCGTTCCCTGCGAACATGGGGATTTACGGCTGCCCAACCACAGTGAACAACGTGGAATCCATTGCTGTTGCGCCGACTATTCTGAAGCGTGGTGGTGCATGGTTCTCCGGCATTGGTCGTGAAAACAATGCGGGTACCAAGCTGTTCTGTGTTTCGGGACACGTGAACAAGCCTTGTACCGTTGAAGAAGCGATGGGCATTTCCTTCAAGGAACTGATTGAAAAGCACTGCGGTGGCATCCGCGGCGGCTGGGACAATCTGCTGGCGGTTATTCCGGGTGGGTCCTCTGTTCCCTGTGTGAAAGGGGAAGAGATCCGTGAGGCCAGGATGGACTTTGACGGTTTACGAAAAGTTGGTTCTTCCCTGGGTACAGCTGCCGTGATCGTGATGGACAACTCCACGGACATCATCAAAGCGATTGCCCGTCTGTCCTACTTTTACAAGCACGAAAGCTGCGGTCAGTGTACGCCGTGCCGTGAAGGTACGGGCTGGATGTGGCGCGTGATGGAGCGGATGGTCAAGGGTGAGAGTTCTTACGATGAAATTGATATGCTTTTCAAAGTGACTAAGCAGGTGGAAGGTCATACTATCTGTGCGCTTGGTGATGCAGCTGCATGGCCTATTCAGGGTTTGATCAAGAATTTCCGCCCTGTGATTGAAAGCCGGATCGACCAGTACGTTACTGCACAGCGTACACCGACCGACAAGATTGCAGCGGAGTAAGAGATGAAGATCAGAAATGAGAAAAAACGTCTGGATGTGAATGCAAGCGATCTTTCCGGTTCAGTGTATGGTGACTGTGTCCTGTCCGGGTGCACCTTTAACAACGTGAACATGTCAGGTGGCCGCATCAAAGACGTTAATCTCTCAGGCTGGTCTGTATATGATGCAAATCTTTCCGGATGGTCAGTCGAGAAAGTCAACCTTTCCGGACTGATCCTTGAAAATGTCAATCTGGCTGGCGCTCAATTGAACAGCTGCCGGCTAAAGGGCATGACCATCGATAGAATTGAAGTGACTGAGCTACTTGAGGCTTACCGAGCCCAAGAAGCTAAGGGTGAGGATGCCAACGCATGACCAAGCTTGTCGTCGACGGCAAAGAAATTGAAGTTCCTGCCGATTACACCATTATGCAGGCCTGTGAAGAGGCCGGCGCGGAAATTCCCAGGTTCTGTTTTCATAGCCGGCTTTCCGTAGCCGGTAACTGTCGCATGTGCCTTGTGGAAGTGAAGGGTGGCCCGCCAAAACCGGTTGCCTCTTGTGCAATGGGCGTGCGCGATCTGCGTCCGGGACCAGAAGGCCAGCCACCAGAGGTTTTTACAAAATCTCCAATGGTGAAAAAAGCGCGTGAAGGTGTGATGGAGTTTCTCCTTATCAACCACCCGCTGGATTGCCCTATCTGTGACCAGGGCGGTGAGTGTGATCTTCAGGATCAGGCTGTGGCTTACGGAGTAGATGGTTCGCGTTTTTATGAAAACAAGCGTGCAGTTGAAAATAAGTACATAGGTCCGCTTGTGAAGACGATCATGACACGCTGCATTCACTGTACGCGCTGTATTCGCTTTACGACAGAAGTTGCCGGCGTTTCTGATCTGGGCCTTATTGGTCGTGGTGAGGATGCTGAAATTACCAGTTATCTGGAAAAAGCGCTTTCCTCTGAGATGCAGGGCAACGTGATTGACCTTTGCCCGGTTGGTGCTCTGACTTCTGCCCCTTACGAGTTTAACGCGCGTCCATGGGAGCTGGTGAAGACAGAAAGCATTGATGTGATGGACGCTCTTGGCTCCGCTATTCGTGTTGATACACGGGGCAGGGAAGTCATGCGCATCATGCCACGCCTCAATGAAGAGGTGAACGAGGAATGGATTTCCGACAAAACCCGATTCATCTGGGATGGTCTGAAGACACAGCGTCTGGATCGCCCGTATGTGAAGCAGAACGGGAGGCTGGCAGCTGCGAGCTGGACCGATGCTCTGAACGCGGTGGCGGCCAGGGTGAAAGCGGCTGGCGGAGCGAAGACTGCGGCGGTCGCCGGTGACCTTGCCTGTGTTGAGGATATGTTTGCGCTGAAGGCTCTCATGGAGAGTATCGGGTCTGTGAACATGGACTGCCGACAGGACGGCGCACAGCTCGATCCATCTTTGGGACGTACAACGTATCTGTTTAACTCATCCATAGAAGGTATTGAGGACGCTGATGTAATTCTGATCGTGGGTGCTAATCCGCGTCTTGAGGCACCAGTGCTTAATGCCCGTATTCGCAAGATATGGTCTCGCGGTGCATTGAAGGTTGGTTTGATTGGCGAGCCGGTTGATCTGACCTATGACGTGGAACATCTTGGCGCAGGCACGGAGACTCTGGCACAGCTTATAGCAGGTAAGACTGCCTTTGCTGATGTTCTCAAAAGCGCTAGGAAACCAATGATCATTCTTGGTGAAGGAGCGATCACCCGTGAAGACGGAGGCGCTGTGCTGGCTGCTGCGGCCAGGCTTGCTGAGAACGTTGGCGCTGTGAGTGATGAGTGGAATGGCTTTAACGTTCTGCACACTGCTGCCAGCCGCGTTGGTGGCCTGGATATCGGACTTGTTCCGGGTGAGGGCGGTCTGGATACCGGTGGTATTCAGGAAGCAGCTGCAAGGGGCGACGTTGATGTTGTGTTCCTGCTTGGTGCAGATGAAATGGACATGTCTTCCTTTGGGGATGCGTTCATTGTTTACATTGGCACCCATGGTGACCGCGGTGCACACCGCGCTGACGTTATTCTGCCAGGGGCTGCTTACACCGAAAAACCAGGAACTTTTGTAAACCTGGAAGGCCGTGTACAGCTTACAAACCGGGCCGCATTCCCTCCAGGGGATGCGCGTGAGGACTGGGCGATCATTCGTGCGCTTTCCGGTGCACTTGGTAAGCCGCTTCCCTTCAACAGTTTTGCGCAGTTGCGCAATGCTGTTGCCCAGGCAGTTCCTCATATGGCGAATGTAAATCGCATCGCAGCCGGTGTTGCTTCGGATATTTCCAGGCTTGCCGTGCGCGGTGGTGATATGAATGGTGCCGGTTTCGCACAGGCATTCAGTGATTTTTATCTAACCAACCCGATTGCCCGGGCTTCAGCGGTGATGGCCGAGTGTTCTGCACTTGCTATGCAGCGCCGAGCTGAGGCGGCGGAATAAGGGGACGGTGAGCATGGAAGCTTTTTTCTGGGATTATGGCTGGCCGCTGATCATCATGCTCTTTCAGAGCGTACTCCTGATGGTCGTGCTGCTGCTGATCGTTGCTTACATTCTATACGCTGACCGCAAGATCTGGGCTGCTGTCCAGATCCGTCGTGGTCCTAATGTTGTTGGCCCCTGGGGCTTGCTGCAGAGTTTTGCGGACCTTCTGAAATTCGTTTTGAAAGAACCCATGATCCCATCGGGATCGGATAAGGTTCTGTTTTTGTTTGCACCTCTGATTACAGTGGTTCTCTCTCTTGCTGCATGGGTGGTTATGCCTGTTGCGGATGGCTGGGTGATTGCGAACATCAACGTGGGTATTTTGTATGTGCTCGCGATCAGCTCCCTTGGAGTTTACGGTGTGATCATCGGTGGTTGGGCTTCCAACTCCAAATACCCGTTCCTTTCAGCTCTGCGTTCTGCAGCTCAGATGGTTTCGTACGAAGTGTCTATCGGCTTTGTGATCGTGACCGTTCTGCTCTGCGTAGGGTCGTTGAACCTTTCCGAGATTGTTTATGCGCAGCAGGCTCGCGGGCTTGCTCACATGCTGGGCGTTCCATGGTTGTCTTTTTTGAACTGGTTCTGGTTGCCACTGTTCCCGATGTTCGTGGTGTTCTTTGTTTCCGCACTTGCTGAAACAAACCGTCCTCCATTCGACCTTGCGGAAGCGGAATCGGAACTGGTTGCAGGCTTCATGGTTGAATATGGATCTACCCCTTACATGATGTTCATGTTAGGTGAGTATGTGGCGATCTCCTTAATGTGTGGCCTGATGACCATTCTGTTCATGGGCGGCTGGTTGCCTCCATTGGATATCGCGCCATTCACATGGGTGCCTGGCATCGTCTGGTTCCTGCTCAAGTCTCTGTTTGTGTTCTTCTTCATCTCCATGGCAAAAGCAATGGTCCCGCGTTACCGCTATGACCAGCTGATGCGTCTGGGCTGGAAAGTCTTCCTGCCGCTGTCACTGGCAATGGTGTTCGTCGTGGCCTTCGTGCTGATGTTCATGGGCTGGACCCCGCCAGTGGGTGGATTGGGAGCATGATTTCCGTCGCCGGGTTAATCGGCGGTGTAATGGGAATTTACCTTGGATGGCTGAACTTCCGTCTCCTTCTTGGATTTATGGAGGCAGCCATCAACAAAGAAAAAGAGCGCAACCCAATTGAGACAGGTTGGGTTGAGCAGGCGGAGCAGACGATCCGCAAAGTCATTTTTACCCTGACGATAATCGGGATTCCGATTATCGGATATCTCGCCGGAGCTGGCATTGCTCCTTAATTCGAGAGGAAAGGGTAACGAGAACCTTGTATGACTTTTCGAAGTGCTCACAGGTTCTCCTGGATTGTAATCGATCTTTCATGCCGGCGGCATGTTCGATCAGGAAAGGGCTGTAAAGGCTATGGGACTGGGACAGGCCGCAAAGTCGTTGCTTTTGAAGGAGTTCGTATCGGCGTTTTTTCTTGCCATGCGTTACTTTTTCAAGCCAAAGCCGACGATTAACTATCCCTTTGAGAAGGGTGCTGTAAGCCCGCGTTTTCGCGGTGAACACGCCTTGCGCCGGTATCCGAATGGAGAAGAGCGCTGCATTGCTTGTAAGCTGTGTGAAGCGATCTGCCCTGCGCAGGCTATTACGATTGAAGCCGGACCTCGCCGTAATGACGGGACACGCCGTACCACTCGCTACGACATTGACATGACAAAGTGCATTTACTGTGGGTTTTGTCAGGAAGCGTGTCCGGTGGATGCGATCGTGGAAGGACCAAACTTTGAATTTGCGACCGAGACGCGCGAAGAGCTGTTCTACGACAAGAACAAGCTGCTTGCTAATGGAGATCGTTGGGAGCGTGAGATCGCTCGCAATATCGGATTGGATGCTCCGTACCGTTAGGTAACGGGAGTGGATTGTGTCCGGTTAGGGCGTTGCACTGACCGGGCAAGACAATAGGACAAAGGCAACCTAAAAATGGTTTTGCAGGCCCTGTTTTTCTATCTGTTTGCCGCACTTGCGGTGGCCTCTGCCTTCATGGTGATTGCATCTCGCAATCCGGTTCACTCAGTGCTGTTCCTCATCCTGTGCTTCTTTAATGCGGCCGGGTTGTTTGTGCTGATTGGTGCCGAGTATCTGGCGATGCTTCTGGTTGTTGTCTACGTGGGTGCGGTCATGGTGCTGTTCCTCTTCGTGGTCATGATGCTGGATGTTGACTTTGCCGAAATACGTCAGGGGTTCTTGCAGTATTTGCCGGTCGGTGCACTGGTTGGTGCAATTCTGCTGGTGGAGCTTTTGATGGTTGCCAGTGGCTGGTACATCGCTCCTGGCATGTTAGGTGAAGGGGCCGCCCCGACACCACCTGTTGAGCAGACACAAAATATCGCCGCTATCGGTGAATTGCTTTACACCCGCTACATTTACTGGTTCCAGGTTTCTGGACTGGTGCTGCTGGTTGCAATGATTGGAGCGATTGTATTGACCCTCCGCCATAAGCCGGGCGTACGCCGTCAGAACATCTCTGAGCAGGTTGCCCGTCGTCCTGAAACTTCGATCGAAGTGGTCAAAGTTGAGAGAGGCAAGGGGTTGTAAGGCGCGTTTACAGCGGGTCTTCATCATTAATTCGTGCCGTAGAAACAACCTTCCACCAGAAGGTGCGTTCTGCGGAATTTGAATTGAACACGGGGAGCACTGAGAGGCGCCCATGGAAATTGGCATAGCGCACTATCTCGGGGTCGCAGCGATCCTATTCACCATCGGGATATTTGGCATCTTTCTCAACCGGAAGAACGTAATCGTGATCCTGATGTCTATCGAGCTGTTACTGCTCGCAGTCAATATCAACCTGGTGGCATTTTCCTACTTCATGCAGGATATGGTTGGTCAGATCTTTGCGCTCCTGGTCCTTACCGTTGCAGCAGCAGAGGCGGCCATTGGCCTTGCTATTCTGGTTGTTTACTTCCGTAACCGCGGCTCTATTGCCGTGGAAGACATCAATATGATGAAAGGCTGAGGGGCGGATGTTTTCAGCAATCGTTTTTCTGCCGTTGCTTGGCTTCCTGATTGTCGGAACGTTCGGCAACCGGCTTGGGGTCAAAGCCAGCGAGTACATAACCAGCGGCTTCATGATTGTCGCAGCCCTTTTGTCATGGGTGGTGTTCTTTCAATACGGCCTTGGGTCGGAGAGCACGCAGATTGTGACAATTTTCCGCTGGATCACCTCCGGGGATCTGTCGGTTAACTGGACAATCCGTGTTGATACACTCACCGCAGTGATGCTGGTGGTTGTAAACTCCGTTTCCTGCCTGGTTCACATTTACTCAATCGGGTACATGCACCACGATCCGCATCGTCCGCGGTTCTTTGCTTACCTGTCCTTCTTTACCTTCTCAATGCTGGCGCTGGTCACCTCTGATGATTTGCTGCAAATGTTCTTTGGCTGGGAAGGCGTTGGCCTGGCATCCTACCTGTTGATCGGGTTCTGGTACAAGAAACCCTCTGCCAATGCGGCTGCGATGAAAGCATTCATCGTCAACCGTGTCGGTGACTTTGGTTTTGCTCTGGGTATCTTCGGCGTTTTCTACCTGTATGGTTCCATAGACTTCACAACGATTTTCAGCAGCGGTCCTTCGCTTCTTGAGGGCAAGGAGTCTGTTCTGAACTTCCTTGGGTATGAGTTGATGCCTGAAACAGCGCTGACAGTTGTTTGTCTGCTGCTCTTCATGGGCGCCATGGGTAAATCAGCTCAGTTCCTGCTTCATACCTGGTTGCCGGATGCGATGGAAGGCCCAACGCCTGTTTCCGCGCTGATCCACGCAGCGACCATGGTGACGGCTGGTGTGTTCATGGTTGCGCGTCTTTCGCCACTCTTTGAACTTGCGCCAACGGCACTGGTTGTTGTGACCTTCTTTGGTGCAACGACTGCCTTTTTTGCAGCGACCATTGGCTGTGTGCAGAACGACATCAAGCGCGTGATTGCATATTCCACCTGTTCTCAGTTGGGGTATATGTTCGTGGCGCTGGGGGTTGGTGCGTTTGGTGTCGGTATCTTCCACCTGTTCACACACGCGTTCTTCAAGGCGCTGTTGTTCCTTTGCGCCGGTTCCGTTATCCATGCGGTTTCCGACGAGCAGGACATGCGTAAGATGGGCGGACTTCGAAAGCACATCCCATGGACCTACTGGACCATGATGATCGGCACATTGGCTCTGACCGGCTTTGGTATACCGTTCATCGGTATCGGAACAGCTGGTTTTGTTTCCAAAGATGCAATCATAGAAGCTGCATATGTTGGAGATAACATTTTTGCCAGCTATGCCTACTGGGCGACTGTATTGGCCGCATTGCTGACGAGCTTTTACAGCTGGCGTCTGGTATTCATGACGTTTCATGGAAAACCTCGGGCTTCAGTTGATGTGATGAAACACATCCATGAAAGCCCTTGGGTGATGCTTGTTCCATTGATCCTTCTGTCTGTTGGTGCGCTGTTTGCTGGCATGGTGTTCAAAGAAGCATTCATGGGCCATGATTACGCGCACTTCTGGAAGAGTGTTTTTGGTGGTGCGAACAGCGAGCTGGCTGTGATTGAGGAAATGCATAACGTGCATTGGTTGGTTGCTCTTTCTCCAACTCTTGCCATGATCGGCGGCTTTATAGTCGCTTACCTCTTCTACATCGTTAGACCAGATATGCCGAAGGCTCTGGCAGAGCGTCATAAGCCTCTGTACCTGTTCCTCCTGAACAAGTGGTACTTTGATGAGCTTTATGACTTCCTGTTCGTGAGACCTTCCCTTGCTCTTGGTCACTTCCTTTGGAAGCGCGGTGACGGCACTGTGATTGACGGGCTTGGTCCTGACGGTGTTGCCTCTCGCGTTCAGCAGGTTACCGGCTGGGTTGTTCGCCTGCAGTCTGGCTACATCTATCACTACGCATTCGCCATGTTGATCGGGGTTGCCTTCTTCGTAACCCTGGCCATGTTCTCCGGTGGAGGAGTTCATTAATGAACGACTGGTCCATCCTTTCCATCACAACATTTCTCCCACTGATCGGTGTATTCTTCATACTGCTGGTGCGGGGAGATGATCCAGATGCGAAAACGAATATTCGGCGTGTTGCGCTGATTACAACGAGTTTCACATTTATCGTTTCGTTGTTCATCTGGGGTGGGTTCACCAACGAGAACCCAGGCTTCCAGATGGTAGAGAAGCACAACTGGTTTGGTGACACCTTCACCTACCACATGGGTGTTGACGGCATTTCCATGCTGTTTGTGATCCTGACGACTTTCCTTATGCCGCTGTGTATTCTTGCGAGCTGGGAGAGTATTCAGAACCGTGTCAAGGAATACATGATCGCTTTCCTCGTACTTGAAACACTGATGATCGGTGTGTTCTGTTCGCTGGATTTGGTTCTGTTCTACGTGTTCTTTGAAGCTGGCCTCATTCCGATGTTCCTGATTATCGGTGTCTGGGGCGGTCCGCGCCGCGTTTATGCTAGTTACAAGTTCTTCCTGTACACCTTGCTCGGTTCCGTGCTGATGCTGGCGGCCATCATGGCCATGTACTGGCAGGCCGGTACGCTGGATATTCCAACTCTTCTGAATGAGAGCGAGTTTCCGCCTGCGATGCAGACGTGGTTGTGGCTGGCCTTCTTTGCAAGCTTTGCAGTGAAGATGCCCATGTGGCCGGTTCACACCTGGTTACCAGATGCTCATGTGGAAGCGCCGACTGCTGGTTCTGTTGTTCTGGCTGCTATCCTGCTGAAGATGGGTGGCTATGGGTTCCTACGGTTCTCATTGCCAATGTTCCCGATCGCCAGCGATATGTTCGCACCGTTCATCTTTACACTGTCTGTTGTGGCGATCATCTATACCTCACTGGTGGCGCTGGCGCAGGAAGACATCAAGAAGCTGATTGCTTACTCATCCGTTGCTCATATGGGCTTCGTGACTATGGGAATCTTCTCTGCCAATGCGCAGGGGATTGAGGGTGCGATCTTCATGATGCTGGCACACGGTCTTATCTCCGGCGCACTGTTCCTGTGTGTTGGAGTGATCTATGACCGGATGCATACCCGTAAGATTTCGGCCTATGGCGGCCTTGTGAACAACATGCCTCGTTATGCGGTGGCGTTCATGATCTTCACCATGGCAAATGTTGGTCTGCCAGGCACTGCCGGTTTTGTGGGTGAGTTCCTGACAATGATTGGTGTGTTCCAGGTGAACACCTGGGTGGCGTTCTTCGCTGCGACTGGTGTGATTCTGTCTGCTGCTTACGCTTTGTTCCTTTACCGCCGTGTCGTGTTTGGTGCGTTAGATAAGGAAAGCCTTAAGTCCATGCTGGATCTGACGGGCCGTGAGAAGCTGATTCTGACGCCGCTGATCATTTTGACAATATTCTTCGGGATCTATCCAGCAGCAGTGCTGGACGTGACGTCCGCGTCCGTAGGTGCCCTTATCGAAAACTACAATGCCGCGCTTGATGCAAAGGGCCTCGCCCAAGCAGCCGCTGCAGTGTTTAACCATTAACAGGGAGCCGCGTACTCATGAATGCTGAGTTTCTAGCTATTCCTGATCTAATGCCGGTGTTGCCCGAGATCCTTCTGGTTCTCGGCGCAATGGTCCTGCTGATGGTTGGAACTTTTGGCGGAGAGAAATCCACTCCGCTGGTAACGGGTATCTGCGTTGCGTTGCTCACTGTTGCGGGTCTGATCCTGCTGGTGAGCCCGCATTATGGTACAACATTTGACGGCGCATTCCTGCAGGACGCGTTCTCTCAGTACATGAAAATACTGGTGTTGATCGGGTCTGGCTTTGCGATTGCAATGTCCGTTGCTTACGCCCGTTCTCAGAACTTTGACCGCTTTGAATACCCTATCCTCATCGTGATCGCGACCGTTGGGATGATGCTGATGCTGTCAGCCAACGATCTGATCTCTATGTATCTGGGTGTTGAGTTGCAGTCTCTGGCCCTTTACGTGGTTGCTGCGATTAACCGTGATTCTGTTCGCTCGACAGAGGCTGGCCTGAAGTACTTCGTCCTTGGTGCGTTGTCTTCCGGTATGATGCTTTACGGTATGTCCTTCATCTACGGCTTTACCGGCCACACTGACTTTACCGGTATCGCGGCAGCTCTGACTGAAGAGCGTGCGTCCCTCGGTCTGGTGTTCGGTATCGTGTTCATGCTGGCAGGTATTGCCTTCAAGATCTCTGCTGTTCCATTTCATATGTGGACCCCGGACGTTTATGAGGGGGCACCTACACCGGTAACAGCTTTCTTTGCAGCAGCGCCTAAGATTGCTGCATTTGGTATGTTGATCCGTGTGCTGATTGATGCGCTAGGCGGCGTGACGACTGACTGGCAGCAGATTATTGTGTTCATCTCCATCGCATCCATGGCTCTTGGTGCTTTTGCTGCGATTGGTCAGAAGAACATCAAGCGTCTGATGGCATATTCTTCTATTGGCAATATGGGGTATGCGCTGGTTGGTCTGGCAGCTGGTACAGAAGCTGGTATCCACGGCCTGATCGTGTATATGACGGCTTATCTTGCGATGACACTGGGAACATTTGCTTGCATCCTGTCCATGCGCCGCAAGGAGGGTATGGTTGAAGAGATCTCTGATCTTGCTGGCCTTTCCAGGACCAACCTGCCTATGGCAGTGTTGCTTGCGGTGATTATGTTCTCCCTGACCGGTCTGCCGCCACTCATCGGCTTCTTCGGTAAGTTCTACGTATTCATCGCTGCGATGGATGCAGGCCTTGCTCCTCTGGTCGTGATTGGTCTTGTAACCAGCGTTGTGGCTGCTTACTATTACCTGCGTGTTATCAAGGTCATGTTCTTTGATGATGCGACTGGTGAGTTTTTGCCAATGTCCGGCGAGATGAAAATTGTGCTTGGTCTTTCCAGCGCGGTTGCCGGATTATTCTTCCTCATGCCGGAACCAATCATGAATGCTGCTGCTAATGCAGCTGGCGTTCTGTTTTAGTTTTATATGATGAACTCCAGACAATTAAAGGACGAGGGTCCGGTGCGATCTGCACCGGGCTTTTGCTTTGAGTACTACGATCAGCTCGGGTCAACCAACACCCACGGCCTGCGCAAGGCCCGGGAAGGGCATCCGGGCAATCTGTGGGTTCGCTCAGATATTCAGGTGAGTGGACGCGGGCGTCGTGGCCGTCCGTGGGCGTCGGAGACCGGCAATCTGTTTGCCTCGGTGTTGCTGCGCGTGGATGTGCAGAATGACAAGATCGTTCAGCTTCCCTTTGTTGCTGCTCTGGCCCTTGGTGAGGCCATTGAACGGGCAACGGGGGCACTCAACCTGGTGCAGCTGAAGTGGCCGAATGATGTACTCATCGACGGACAAAAAATCTCTGGCATATTGCTTGAGAGCGAAAGTGGGCCTGAAGGTGAGCTGTGTCTTGTGTGCGGTTTTGGCGTCAACGTGTCCCATCACCCGGATCTTGGTGATTATGCTGTTACAGATTTGCGCAGCATGGGGTACATGTGTGAGCCGCAACAGGTCTTTGACGCTCTTGCGCAAAGTTTTGCACGATGGCTGGAAACGTGGAAAGCTGCCAGTGGGTTTGAATTGATCAGATCGGCGTGGCTGCGGCAGGCGGTAGGGCGCGGGAAACCTATCCGTGTCCGCCTGAGTAATGAAGAGTTTTCCGGTGTCTTTATGGACATCGATCAAATGGGCCGTCTGATCGTGAAAATGGATCATGGGGGCGAGCGGCTGGTGACAGCCGGAGATGTTTTCTTTTCCTGAAGACGTGAAAGCGAAAGCGCCTTTGCTGGCTTCCTTATCATTGAGGCCATATGTTTGTCAGGATTTAGAGCTTATACGCGTATTCCTGTTTTCGAAAACCGGAACCACTTTTAGGAAATGCGCTTTGAAGGAGTATTAGATGTCGAGCACTCAGGAGCTCGTATTCCTGCCTTTGGGCGGTGTTGGCGAAATTGGAATGAACCTTGGTCTTTACGGATATGGAGCTGAGGACGACCGCCGTTGGCTGATTGTTGATTTTGGTGTCTCGTTTGCCGGACCGGAAATGCCTGGTGTTGATCTTATTCTGCCAGATATTCGTTTTTTGGAAGAGGAACGTTCCCGCATTGACGGCATCGTCATCACGCATGCACACGAAGATCATTATGGCGCGTTGTCCTGTCTCTGGAAGCGATTGGAACTGCCGGTCTATGCGACCGAGTTCACTGCCCGCCTTCTGGAAGCCAAGCTGATTGGCGATGGCGCGGACTATGAAATTCCTGTCACTGTGGTCAATCAGGGTGACCGGTTTAAGGCCGGGGTCTTTGATATTGAGATGGTGACCATGACCCACTCGATCCCGGAGCCGTGTGCTCTGGCTATTCGTGTTGGTGGTCAACTGGTACTGCATTCGGGTGACTGGAAGATCGATCTGACGCCGGGTATTGGCAAGGCAATCGACCTTGAGCGCTTGCGCGAACTGGGCAATGAGGGCGTTGATGTCTTTGTCTGTGACAGCACCAATGCAGTCCGTGACGGGGTTAGCCCGAGTGAAGCGGATGTAAAGGAAGAGCTGACGCGGATCATCAAGGATGCACCAAACCGTGTTGCTGTGACGACGTTTGCGTCCAACGTGGCGCGGATGCGTGCGGTTGCCGAGGCTGCTATGGCGGCAGAGCGTGAGATTGTCGTGATCGGTCGCTCTATGCAGCGCACCGTCGAGATCGCGCGTGATCTGGGTTATCTTGATGGATTGGCGCCATTTCGTGATGAGGAAACCTTTGGCTCTTTACCGCGAGATAAGGTTGTTGCTCTTTGTACTGGCTCGCAGGGAGAGGCGCGTGCTGCTATGGCACGTATTGCCGGTGACCAACACCGTCAGGTCGCGCTGTCTGCCGGTGATATGGTTATCTTCTCCAGTCGTACTATTCCGGGTAATGAAAGGGCCGTTTACGGCATCATCAACCAGCTGACCCAACAGGGGCTAAAGGTGGTGACTGACCGTGATGCGCTGGTGCATGTGTCTGGTCACCCACGCCGTGGTGAGCTGGATCAGGTTTACAATCTTGTGCGTCCGAAGAAGGTGTTGCCTGTTCACGGTGAACCGCTGCACCTGCAGTGTCATAAGGACTTCGCGATCAGTAAAGGCGTGAAGGACGTTAAGATCATCCGTGATGGCGATATGGTGCGCCTGCATCCCGGTGGGCTTGATGTTATTGACGAAGCACCTGCCGGTATTCTGGTGTGTGACGGACATTTGATTGCGGCACCAGAGGAGACTGGCGTTCAGGAACGCCGCAAGCTTTCTTTTGGTGGATGCGTGACGGTTTCGCTGATCGTGGATGGCCGTGGGGAGTTGCTTGGTGATATCGATGTGGTTCTTTTCGGGATGCCGGATGAAACTGAAAACGGGACACCGTTTGAGGATGCCGTTCGTGATGCCGTTTATGGAGCTGTGATTTCCATTCCAAAGAGTCGCCGCCGGGATGTGGAACTGGTGCGGGAAGCTGCCAGGCGGGCAGGGCGCTATGCTGTTGTGGAGCACTGGGGCAAGAAGCCTCTTTGTAAGGCATTGGTGCAGCGTGTCTGATCCTCACTCATTTCCTCAAAGATAATCAAAGGCCGCAGGTGAGGAGAGCATCGGCGGTCTGTGACTTTTGATCCAATGGACTTTGTGAGTGAAATCTGTTCCTTAATGCCATCCGCGTTCATCTGCAGTTACGCGCTGTGCTCTGACGTTTTGTTTGAACAGCTTCCTGTGATTTGATTGTGTCCAATCGAACGGAGTGCACACAGGAACAAAAAGTTATTGGGAGGACCGTCATGATTGGACGATTGAACCACGTCGCGATTGCCGTGTTGGATATAGAAGAAGGCCTGAAGGTGTACCGTGATACGCTTGGCGGCATTGCCTCAGAAAAAGTGGCGCAGCCGGATCATGGTGTTTCAACCGTGTTTATCGAACTTCCCAATACGAAGATTGAACTGCTGGAGCCGCTTGGCGGGAATTCTCCGATCTCAAGGTTTCTGGAGCGCAACACCCAGGGTGGTATCCATCACATCTGTTATGAAGTTGATGACATCCTTGCTGCACGTGATCAACTGGTTGCCAATGGAGCCCGTATTCTAGGTGATGGCGAACCGCGGGTTGGCGCACATGGTAAGCCTGTGCTGTTTTTGCATCCAAAAGACTTCCTTGGAACATTGACTGAACTGGAGCAGGCTTAAGTTCGTGTCGAAACACTTGTGGTTTGAAAAGGCTGAAAGGCTTTCAGCTTGGGCCTATTTCTTCTAGGTAAAAATATCTATGATATCTTCGAAAATCGGCTGCCACTTTCCGGGGATATGCTACAATGTGATGGTCGCTTTGTAATATAACGATCAGGTGACCAGTCGCAGAAGAAACAAGAACGTTCCAGGAGCTCATTTATGGCTACGCCGCTACTGTTTGCACTCTACTTCATGATGTGGTGGATTTTGTTCCTGGTTATCTTGCCGTTTGGCGTTCGTTCCCAGGCGGAGGAAGGCGAAGTGGTTCGGGGAACGACTGAGAGCGCCCCTCAAAATCCACAGATGCTGAAGAAGGTGATCATCAACACGATTGTAACAACGATTGTGTTCATTGCCTTCTATTGGTTCCTCGAGTCAGGCCTGGGTGCGCATCTGTTTCCACTTGTTGACAAGATAATGGGGAATGCTCCTTCCTGATTTTGAAGTTTGACGTCAATTGTGTGGTGTCAAATCAGTGAATTACAAAGAAAAGCTATCGAGTTTAAAAAAAACGATTCGCAGGCAGCGCTTTCTTACATTCAGAGGAGTGCTGCTGGAAAGGTACTTGTTCCCTGCCTTGTACAGGCTCTGCTGGTTATACCGATATGCGCAAACTGAGTGCGCAATTCAAAGAGTCCCATTCGATAAAACAGCAGGAATTAACAAAAAAAAGCAAGGCCGAAGCCTTGCTGTTAGACCTAAGTTCCGCGTCTAAATGTTCTCTTTGCACTTGCGTATAGTGCCGGCTGCAACCAAAAGGGCGCCCGAGAACGTTCCTCCCAAGACTAAAGATCGCGATACCTTACAACACCGCTTAAAGGTGTTATTTTTATATTTGAACAGACATTAAACTAATCATATTAGTTTGTCATCATTTTGTATCAACCCGGCGCAAGTTTTTTGCTTGCCTGAAATTTAGCTACAGTTTTTCGTGATTCTGTGAGCTGAATTCAAAGGTGAAGGCAAAAAGCTGTGTGGATGGGGAAAGATGCCTTAGAAAATTAGCATATAGCCATGTTGGCAGTTACAACAGGAGTACTGCTTGCTAAAAAGGCAAGCAATTGATGCCTGGTGGTGAACCAGAGCTTGTGTGCCTTAAAATCTGAAGAGTTAAACTAATGCGTTTGTCCCGATATTTCCTGCCAATTTTGAAGGAAACTCCGAAAGAAGCCGAGATCGTATCGCACCGTCTGATGTTGCGTGCGGGTATGATCCGTCAGCAGTCAGCCGGGGTTTATGCGTGGCTGCCGCTTGGCCATCGTGTGCTCACCAAAATTCAGCGTATTGTTGAGGAAGAGCAGAACCGCTCAGGTGCTGTCCAGATGCTTATGCCAACCATTCAGCCTGCTGATCTGTGGCGTGAAAGTGGCCGCTATGATGCATACGGAAAGGAAATGTTGCGCATCCAGGATCGTCATGAGCGCGATATGCTGTTTGGTCCGACCAATGAAGAGATGGTCACTGACATCTTCCGCAGCTATGTGCGTTCCTACAAGGACCTGCCGCTGAACCTTTATCATGTGCAGTGGAAGTTCCGCGATGAGGTGCGTCCCCGGTTTGGCGTGATGCGTGGTCGTGAGTTCCTGATGAAGGATGCCTATTCCTTTGATCTGGACAAGGAACGGGCAACGGAAGCATATCGCCGAATGTTCGTGGCATACTTGCGTACTTTTGCACGTATGGGTCTGACTGCAATCCCCATGAAGGCTGATACCGGCCCGATCGGCGGCGACATGTCTCACGAGTTTATCGTGCTGGCGTCTACCGGGGAAAGTGAAGTGTTCCTTGATAAGGATATTCTGGGCCTACCAGTTCCTGCTGAAGACATCGACTTTAACAGTGATCTTTCCGGTATCATCGAGCAGTGGACCTCCCCTTATGCTGCAACTGATGAAATGCATGATGAAACTGCGTTTGAGGCTGTTGCGGAAGAGAGGAAGGTTTCAGCACGCGGAATTGAAGTTGGCCACATCTTCTACTTCGGCCCCAAATACTCCGAGCCTATGGCGGCGAAGGTGATGACTGCTGAAGGTAAGGAGCAGCCTGTTCACATGGGCTCTTACGGCATTGGTGTATCCCGTCTGGTGGGCGCGATCATTGAAGCTTGCCATGATGATGATGGCATTGTCTGGCCGAAAGAAGTTGCGCCGTTCCATGTTGGTCTGATCAACATGAAGGTTGGATCTGAGTGCGATGAGGTTTGTGAGAGCGTTTATGCTGAGCTGGAAAAGGCCGGTGTTGAGGTTCTTTATGATGATCGCAAGACCAGTGCAGGCCAGAAATTTGCAGGCATGGATCTGATCGGCCTGCCGTATCAGCTGGTTGTTGGCCCACGAGGTCTGAAGACCGGTGAAGTGGAAGTCAAAGACCGTGCAACCGGGATACGTGAAATGTTGACCCCGCAAGCAGCTGTCAACAAACTGATTTCTGCCTTAAAAGGCTGATATCAGCGAAGCTTGGGTGATTCAGAAGCTTCAATGGTATGTCAGGTGTCGGCGGCCTTGCTGCTGGCGGTCCTTTTTGCCGGGGTTTATGGCACTTGCTCTTCAAGCATCCTGTATACCATGGGTAGTTGAGCAGACGGAAACGGAGAATAGTCTAGTATGACGGCAGAGATTCAGGCGGCTCATCCCGGAAAGAACCGGTGGTTTGCACCCTTTGAGTGGATGCTGGCAGGGCGTTATCTGCGCTCCAGACGCAAAGAAACTTTCATTTCTATTATTGCCGGTCTGTCCCTTCTGGGCATCACTTTGGGCGTTGCAACTCTTATCATCGTTATGGCTGTGATGAACGGGTTCCGAACGGAGTTGCTGACCAAAATTCTTGGTATCAACGGGCATGTGCTTGTGCAGCCCATTGACAGCCCGCTCGATGACTACGAGGCAACCTCAGTCAAACTGGCTGGCATAGACGGGGTTGATTTTGCTATGCCGTTTGTTGAGGGGCAGGCGATGATCTCCGGACCAGGCGCTGATCTGGGTGCTTTGTTCCGTGGCATTCATAAGGCTGATCTTGATAAACTGGAGCTTGTTTCCGGGAACATTCTGCTTGGAACGCTGGATGGATTTGATGATGGCGAAGGTATTGCCATTGGATCCCGTCTTGCACGCCAGCTGGGTGTCACTGTTGGAGATACCGTGCGCGTGATCACGCCGCGTGGCAGCATCACGCCGATGGGGATGACCCCACGCGTGAAGGGCTATCCCGTTTCTGCGATCTTCCAGATTGGCATGAGCGAATATGATGGGACAATTGCGTTTATGCCCTTTAATGAGGCGCAGCTCTACTTCAACAAGGAGGGGCTGGCGACTGGCATTGAGGTCTATGCAGATGATCCGGATGCTGTTGGTTCGATAGGTCCCGTCATTGAAGAAAAGGCGGGGCGACCTGTGTTCGTTTCCGACTGGCGCCAGCGCAATATGACATTCTTCTCAGCGCTTGAGGTTGAACGCAATGTGATGTTCCTGATCCTCACACTGATTGTTCTTGTGGCTGCTTTGAATATCATTTCCGGCATGACAATGCTTGTGAAAGACAAGGGCCGTGATATTGCCGTGCTGCGTACCATGGGGGCGACCCGTGGTGCCGTGATGCGGATCTTCATCATCACGGGAGCCAGCATTGGGACTATTGGCACATTTGCCGGATTCATTCTGGGCACGGTGGTGTGCCTGAACATTGAGAGTATTCGTCAGGGGATTTCCTGGCTGACCTCAACCGAGCTGTTCTCGCCTGAGCTTTACTTTCTTTCAAAGCTGCCGGCTGAAATGAATCCGAGTGAGACGGCCAGTGTTGTTATTATGGCTCTGGTTTTGAGCCTGCTTGCTACGATTTACCCTGCCTGGCGCGCAGCCCGGCTCGATCCTGTTGAGGCTTTGCGCTACGAATGATGAATAAACCAACAAAACCGCTTGCCGGTGCTTCTCTCAAGGGTGAAGAGCGCGTTCCTGTTCTGAGTTTGAAGGATGTTGTCCGCAGCTATGTTGAGGGCAACAGCCAACTGGAAATTCTGAAGGGCGCTGACCTTAATCTCTATGAAGGGGAAATGGTTGCGCTTGTGGGGCCTTCCGGTGCTGGCAAATCCACTTTGATGCATCTGGCTGGTCTTTTGGAAATGCCGCAGAGCGGGGAGGTGCTGATTGGTGGGCGGGAGTGTTCCAGGCTCAATGATGATGCACGCACTGCCATTCGGCGCACCGAGGTAGGTTTTGTCTATCAGTTCCATCAGTTGTTGCCTGAATTTACAGCACTTGAGAACATTGCACTGCCGCAGATGATTTGTGGTTTGAAGCGTCAGGATGCAGAGGAACGCGCACGCCAGTTGCTTTCCTATATGCGCCTTTCTGAGCGTGAAACACATCGGCCAGCTGAGCTTTCCGGTGGTGAGCAGCAACGTGTTGCGATTGCGCGTGCAGTGGCAAATGCCCCGCGTATTCTGTTAGCAGATGAGCCAACCGGGAACCTTGATCCGAACACCTCTCAGTATGTGTTTGAAGCGCTGACCGCTCTGGTTCGGGCTTCCGGTGTGGCGGCGTTGCTCGCAACCCACAACCTTGAGATTGCCCAGCAGATGGACCGGCGGATTACACTGCGCGAAGGTAAGGTGGTAGAGCTTCCCTAAAGAGGAAATAAGATACAAAGTTGTTACAACGCGCGCGTCGCACGTAATTATAAGCCCTTGTACCAATCCCTTGATCGCTTTGCTCATTCATATATCGCCAATCCCAGCAGGTTCTGAGTTTACGTTCCTGTAAGATTTGGTGGTTGAGGTTATTTTCGGTAAGGTAATTGCATTGCGTGGTGATTGTGGCGGGGACCAGCTTCGGACACTTACCAAAATCAGTAATAATGGGCGTCAAATCCGCAAATATCTCGCATTGCAGTAGTTTATGATGGCGGATCTCGTGTAAATACCGTGCGCCCGGGCGGTGTAATGCTTCGGATTGTGCGTGACTGGGTGTTGTGTTTAACGCACAGGGACCGCAAGTTCTGACCGGCGGTAAATCTCCCGGTGCTTCACCTGAACTCAACAACGAGTTGCGACTGCTCTTGCTCAGGTTTGGCCGGAACTATCCGTTGATGGTGTTGTAAGCTGGCGCCTGACAGAGCCGAAGCTGTGACTTTGCGAGGAATTTGACATTGTGGTGAGTTAAGGAGCCGTGAGCTAAAAAGGCCAAGCTTCACATGATTAAGCGGGCTCGCGCCATGTCCATCAGGACAAAAAGTTCCTGATACGTTTAAAAACTTCAGTCATACGGTTTGGCAGGATTGAGCAAAACTTCCCGCTGGTAGTGTGGTCAAGTCCCAAGTCTGCTGTAAATTCGGATTTCAGGTCTGGCGGGTTGATCAGATCTGGATGTAGTTTTTGTCTTTTTTCTCCTCTTGTCGTAGCGCAATCCACTCATGAAATTCGTCCATATCGAAGTATTTTCGGGCCT